>JALWEA010000166.1 GCA_027039465.1 Calditrichia bacterium
ATGCCCCGCTGTCCATCTGATCAGAAGATGTGCGGGGCAAACGCCATGTTAAGTGTTTTGATAAATCTTAATGCAAACTTACGGATAAACCCGTTTGCAAGATGTAACCGCCTGTAGAAAAATTTTTTCCGGACAAATAAACTTGACGCCGAGAATATTGCTCGGTAACATAAGAAGGAATATCTCTATTTTCATAATTATAATCAAGTTCAAGAAAAACGGAAATTCTATCGGAAATAATTTTGCCGATTGAAGCGGCAAATTCATATCCGTAATGTAGTGCCTCCGAAGAAGGTAATGACAGGTTATCATTATGAATTGTTAAACCGGATTTCAAATCGATATAAAATAATTTTAAATATATTCTTTTTATTATTCCAATATCATACCATGTACCGGTTTCTTTTAAGTTGGTTTGTATGTTGTCTTCGATATTTACTGAAAATCTATTAATTTTAAAATATGCTCCGAGATTATGGAAATTTGTAAGAATATTAAATTCGAGCCCATAAATAAAAATAAGGTCGTGGCTGTAATAATCTTTTAAAATATTGGACTTCGGATTAAAAATTCCTAAAGACGGTTGAAGAGAAAAATTAAAATTTTTTGCTTCTAAATTTACATTTAAAAACAAAAAAACAGATATAAACAAAATAAACCTTCTGTTCATTTTTAAATCTCCAAAATTTTTAAAATAAAATAATTAAAATTGTAATAACCAAGCTAACTGGCTTTCATCATGTCAACTACTTCCACTTTGGGACAACTTTTTCACCGTACAATTCGCACCCCCCCGACGTTGCGCGTTTTGTCAGGCGATATAATTCGATTGAAAAACTTTGAATATTATTTTCTTTTTCTGAAATAACTTAGCTCCTCCAAACTTGGATAGTTGAAGGTTAATAAAAAAGTTAAATCGGATTTTGTGTATTCTTCAGGTAAACGATCAAAAGGAAAAGTGCTTTTAATTAGGTCAATACTTGAAATTTCAAGTAAGTCATTACCTTCATGTAACAATACTTCATAATCAATTAAGGTCCCATCATTACGAATTTTAACGGCTAATACGGTTCTGCCCCAGGTAGGATATTCTCTGAAGTAGTAAACAGGCCATTCCCACACGTTTAACATTCTCTTATATAATCTTTGAAAATATTCGTCAAGAATAGGATCATAACAATACATATTTAAATCCATATTGTTCAAAAAGGGCAGTTGACCTTTTTCCGGTTTTCTAACAAAATGGTAAGTATCTGTAAAATTTACATAAGGATAAAAGGCTGATCCTTTGTAAAAATAATAATCAACGATAACAGAGTAATTTACAGGATTCCCCAGCGAATCCTTGACGGGTTTAAATTTGTAATTTTTTACGGAGTTTATAACCGAACTGTCATAAAGCGGATTTAATGATAATAGCGTAATAATTGATAATATTTCACCGTTCTCATTTATTAACGGCTGACAGCGAACAGTACCTGATAATTTAATGTCTTCCGGAATATCTTCTTTTGAAATGGTATCTATTTTGGAAATAAAACTTTTTAAGTTCGTATTCAGATAAATTTCGGAATTATTGTAATTGGCAATCATTCTGTTATATGGCAAGTTCCGCGAATAATATGGAGTATATTTTTGCGGATGGCAGCTTAGCAAAAATAAAATTATTAGAGATAAATAAGAAACTTTCATAGTACTTGAAATTTTTAAAACCCTTAATGATTTACCTAATCGGATTTTCCTCGATTTACCGAGAAACCGAGTGCGCGGCAAATTCTGGTGCTTGCACTTGTTGGGCACCAATAAATATGATTGCTATTGCCAACCTTTAGTTATTCCTAACTTTTCTGTAGTGTTTAGAGTTTTTGCTTCAGCTCTTTTGCCACCTCCATAGCCATTTTCGCGAACGACTCCAGTCGCTCGATACGATCCTCGATATGTTTCTTTTCTTTTTCGTCTGGATCAGAGGCTTTCAATAAGCTATCCTCTTCAACAATCATGTGAACAAGGGGAGATTCGGCACTCTCGTCTACGACAGCTGCCTCAGCAAGGCTGACCCACTCCAAGGACTTATTGAGCGCGTTTTGTGCGGCCTGAGTAAGGCAGTAACGTATAAGTATTTTTGCCGAATAGTCCAAGCCATCAATAAGTTTTAGCCAGGATTTCGTCTCGTCATTCTCCTCAGCATCGTCAACAACGGCTCTTACCGAACGAAAATATCTTGGTGTGTCATCTTCTGGATTTAAGCTCTCAAGGGTTCGCAGGATCGGTTCAAGCTCCTCAAATGGACGTTTGCCATCTGGTAACATGCGCCGGTGCTCCCAAAGGTTCAGGATTGCAACAGAACAGGCTTGCATCTTTTCTGGCTTTTCTTCGGCGCTGGCTTTCTCTGCATCCTGAATCAGCTCAGCGATGTAGTGGGCCATCCATCGCCCAAGAGTATCCACTGACTGATCGAGCCCAAGCTCTTTAACCAGCCTTTTGCCCAGCTCGAGTGTCGCTTTACAGCGTACAGATTCTACCATTGGTTTTGACGAGGAATAATCGTGCGCTTGGAGGGATGAATCGGATGTCATCATTTCTCCTTTCCCATCTAAAGTAGCGGCGATGCCGTTCAATTTCCACTTTAACAATTAAATCCATGTCAAGCTTGTGCAAAAGCGATACAATAAATTCAAATGATGCTTGAAAACGCACTCCGCTTTCATGATTTGTTTCATCATCATCTTTCTCAACAAAGGTTCCCCATACTTGTGCCCATGCGACTTCAACATGATCTCCTTGAACAAACCATCGTCTATGCTCGGTATCGGAAGTGAGATTCATAATATTAGTAATGTAAGCAGCCGGAACCGGCGACGGATAAGTAATAGCCCCAGCCCATGGATCTTGTTCATCCAAACCGCGGTCGCAGTATCGATCGACAATCCAGCCTTTAAGTTGAAAACCTTTAAAGTAGATTTGTAAATCATCATTAGCATCAGGAATTCGATAGTTATGCGGATTATCTACGCTTTGCAAGGCCCTAAGTAGCGCCATCGAATGATCGGGTGAAACGAGCGCACTTGAGACATGAATGGACTCCTCCTGATGTCCAGAGCCCCATATCCAATGCCCCCAAAGATTCATTCGGCCATCAGAAGCTAAAAGGATACGATCAAAGTCATTCCTTGCAAGTGACCAGCGCCACTCATCGTTTTCGGCTTCATCCTTCCATGCCGGTCTTTCAAGCGGAATCGGATCGCGCCGGTCTGCCAGCCACCCCCAATCCCGACGAGTAAGATCATGGCGGTATAACCAATTGTGGAATTCATCCTCAGAATCGTCAGGATCGTGATGAACGGGCTTTGTTTCCAGCAACTTCCCAGCTACCACCATCATGGCATGGTATGAGAGATAGAAATGAAGATCATCCACACGCGGATATGAGCCGTGAGAATGCCATGTCTCCCTATCCCTGAAAATCTTTCGCCGATGGCGTTCATCTTCATCCCAACGGCTTCCAAAAGGCAATTTCCATTCCTTTCTAATCACGCGCAACGCTTCCCGTTCGATACTGGCCTGCGACATGGCAAAGCATCTGCCCAAAGGGGCGAACCAGTATGGGCCTATATCGATGCCAAAATAGAATCGATCTTCATCTCCTTCTGTATCAGCATCGACTTCATTATCAGATTTCCCGTTCTCGAAGCGCTGATAGGATTTTGATTCAACAGGCGGGAGCTTCGACACATTAATAACTGACAGCCGTTCTCGCAGATCATCAGCCTGGGACTCTAAGAAGCCTACATCCAACAAGGAAAGGATTGTTTTCTTTGCGAATTCCCGAATGAGGACATGAGGTTCGCTGTTGAACGCTAGCTTGATTAAATAGTCGGCATATGGAACAACGATATCTGGACGCTCTTTTGCTGCGCGAGACAATCCGATCAATAGCCATTGTCGTGCGTGCAGCTCATAGAAGTGCAGGCGGGCATCATAAAATGCGTCGGCGGATCCTCCGTTCGCCAGCATGATGAGATGATCAAGGACTTTTTTGTGCTCAAGGTTGCATAGTGCGCGGACTACATGCGCGGCTTCCCAGCGCAAACTTGCCCGTGGAGCTGCAAGGCAACTCCAAATATAACCAGCAACTGAGCCTTCAATTTCGGATGGAGGTTCAAGCCGTGATGACCACGGGCCATCGCCATCGGTATCCTCTATGATGGGGTCAAATAGATTGAGACCGAACGATAGCGCCTCCAGCGCCTCGTTTCCCGTCAGTTTGGGTGCGAGGAGTCCTACCAACGTAAACAAGCGGCTCGCACCAGCGAGTTCGGTCGCTTCGCCAATGGCGGTTAGAACCACATCAACCAATTTGTCTTCAGGAATTCCAGATAGCTCGCACGCGGTCTCAAAAGGAAGTACCTCATAGTAACGACTCTTCGTGATTTCCATGCAGAACCGCCGGCAGAACACCTTCAAGGTCTGAGCCATGGCCTGCTTAACTGCGAGCCGACTTCTCCAGTTCACCGGGAGCTGTTCAAGAATACTTCGTAAATGATAAAGATCGAAATCGGCTACATCAGAAATTGCCGAAATGAATTCCGCCTCTTTACCAACTTCCACACGGCGGCAAGCCTCTTCAAAGAAGAGCTCATGATAATATGGTGGCTCGAGTTCTTTGAATCGTCGATATGCCCGGGAAATATCATTGGCAACACTCAGATCAATACCATCAAAGATTTGGTTCCAATCACGATCATCATTGCTTTCTCGAACCGCAGTACGATCTATGTCGTAACTGTGCTCTCCAGACTTGCTGAATTGTTCCTCGCGTTCACTCAAGGCAATCCGTTCGTCAAGGTCCAGCGGAAGCGTAATTCCGTGCTCATTCAAGACGATCTTGAGTTTGCGCCATTTTTCAGGGTCCTGCTGCCCCAGCGTCATATAACGGTACGCAAACTCCGCCATGCCCCCTTTTTCTTCCTTGGCCGCACAAGTTGCCAAGGCGCTTTTTAGCAAGAAAGGTTCATCCCATTGGGCACGGAAGCCTATCAATGCCAACGCGATTTTGGGATCTAGGTCTCCTCGCTCTACAAGGAAGTTGACCGCGATTGGCAATATCCGTTGTGCCCACCCAAAATCCCGGTCCCGCCAACGGCTGAGGATCGCAAGGGATGACTTCCCACATAGACCGGAAATCGCCTCGACAGTGGCCCTCCAATCAAAATGCTTGTCGCGGACGACATAGTCGTATGTCAGCTCCGCACAACGCGCAAGCCGATACGCTATCTCTGGGTTCGAACTATTCCGAGAGGCAGCGCGGTCGGCCAAGTCCAGAAGTGCCCCCCATCGATCTAAGTTTTCATCGCCAATCTTGCTTGCGATTTCCACGGCATGATTAAAATAGGCAGCCGCCTCAGAGTGGCTTATCTCCAAAATGGCTCGTGCTAGTTTGACATAGCTCGCCGACTTCGACTCCGCGTCTTCACGCTCGCCTTTGATGAGGTCAAAGGCCATTCCAGCATAGTCGAGGGCACGCTCTTTTAGCACGGGTGATCGGGATGCGAGTCGTGCGAGATGTGTGAGCGTCGGGATAAACAATGGTCGCTTGAGGCTAGTGATCCACTGATCGAATATATCGGCTAATGTGGGATCAACATTTTCCACGGTCAGCAAGATATCAAACCAAATCCGAGCAATTTCATCGGATGTGTCCGAGTATTCCCGGTAACTGTTCCTTTCTGCTTCCGCAGACGCGGCCTTCGTTTCGGCAATAGCGTTTGCAAGGTCCGCAGAGGATATTTGTCCGATAAAAGTTTTCGCCCATAAAAGGTGCCATGGAAGTAGGGCACCAATATTCTCTTTGAAATCCCGTACATCCTGAGATTCAGAATGTGGCCTCGATCTTTCCAGCTCTTTTCGCAACTCGTCATGTGCCAGGTCAATCAGACTCAGTGATTGACCGCTGAGTGCTGCTTTCAGTGCATATGAGCGAAGCAGAGGAAATCGTAGACCGCCAAAGCGAGACGAAAGACCTCGCGGAGGCGACGGCGGCAAGTAGCGTATCAAGAGCGTGATCAGTTCGTCGTTCGTACCAACCGATAGTTTATGTGCAGCTTCCACAAGTGCAGTAACTGCCCGGATAGTGTTTTCCTCGCTGCCCCAGCGACTACCGTCTTTGAGTTTGATGTGTGGATTCAAAGCCAATCGTAGCGCGCGCTCCGCAACACTCTTTAGTGGCGTTTTATGGATGTCCCGTAATTCCAAGGTAATCGCAAGGATGAGGCACAAGTCGTTTCCGGCAGCCAAGGCAAGCTCATCAAGGTCATGATAACGGCCATGATCAATGAACCGGCTCGCAAGGATTCGTCCGACACGAAAAGAAATCTCGCGGGGACGCCATCTACGCACGTAGTGTGCGCAAGCCTCCGCGCCGTGGATATTGAAGAAGGCCCAAGCCAACGCAAAAATATCCTCTTCCGACACTTGTTCCTGCCGCCGTTCCTCTTCGGGAAGTCTGCTCCAGTTTCTTATCCATTCAAGAGCCATTCTAAGCCTTGAGCGCGCTTCGCCCACCAACTCCTTCCGGCCGGAGAGCAGCGCAGCTTCATAAGCATGGTGGGAACCAACCCAATCCGAACCGAACATCCTCCGCGAAACGAGTTCCTGAATACGGCCACTTTCCAAGAAAACCGCGGCCAGATCAGTATTCGCCTGAAGGAGTCTGCCTTGCCGTTCATTCCCTGCACTTTCGCCACCAGCCTTTATAGCTAGTTTGGTTGCGTCGGTGTAGCGTTTCGCACGCAAACTTGCCTTGAGGGCAAATTGCAGACGTTGTAGTTCAATGTCGCGTTTTTCAATGGGACTTGTGTCTGGCAGTGCTTCGGAATTCAGAGCAAGGTTCACAAGTTCATCAAACTGCCCCGCCTCCAGCATCAGTTGGGGTAAAACAGAAGCCACATAGGCGCTGTTTGCTGCAAGCGGTTTCAGGTTTTCCAAAAAAGCTGCCAACTCGCCTGCGGTGGGCTTGAACCTCTCGCGAAACCAGGTTTCAGCGGGCTCATCAAAGAATTGAATAGCCTCACCAGTTATCAGCAACGGCCGCCCAAGATCAAATGCAAAACTCTTGATTGCTGCTTCCTCTACCCCGGACATTGACGAAAGAACAGAAAGGGGTATCAGCGGCTGGAGCACGGCCAGCCCGGCACAAATTTTATCTATTTGGCTCCTTTCAATAACCGCTTCGTCGCGCAGCTTCGCGATAGAGCCCTCGAGCAGGTTTTTGAGCGCATCTTCAACTGTTGTGGGATCGGGGCCGAGAGAACGGAGAATCTCGCTCAATGTGGCCCTGCGTGAAAGCGCCATCGCTTGAACGCGAGGATTTTGAGAGGTCAAGCGATGGAATTCCTCGATATCTTGTTCGCTAGCGTCAACAAAGATCTGCCTCAAGTATGCCGCGGTTTCGTTCCTGCTAAAAGGTTTAAGTTCAAATCGTAATGCATTAGGTGGAGGATCAAGATATTCCTGCCGATGTGTTCTACACAGGGCGACTAAGCGCACACCATCTGGCAGTTGCACCCGAATCAAGTCGCGCACGAAAGATCGCGCTTCGCCAATTTCCTCTGCCGCCATCTGGGCATTGTCGGCGGCGTCGATAATAATGCATAGAAGTGCTTGCGGGTTCTTGGACCTTAACGAGGCGATGCTTTGCCTTAGACGATGAACAAATGCCTTTACATAGGCCGAAGGTTCGGCATAAGGACTTGGGATGAGTGGATGGCACAGCCCCTTAGCGGCTAGTTCATTTGCAATCTGAACCAGAGCATCCTTGTGCCGGTGCCTATAGCCGCTTGCGCTGCGGTACTGACCATTGCCGAAACAGTCATAGAGAACGGTAAATGAGCCTGCGGGCAGCCCCAACTTGATACGCGTCGCAAAAACCGATTTTCCCACTCCAGCGGCAGCGTGGATAATGACAGGGGCAACGCCCGCTCTAACAATCTCTTGAAAAAGCGCCTCTTCCTGCTCTCGCGGCACAACATCTTCACATTCTTCGATAAGACAAGGTGCGGGAAAAAGATCCGACTCATCTGTCTTTAATGCCCGCAGGACATCTTTCTGGGTGATAGTCGGGTTGTCAGCGCCCGTGGAACTGGCCTTTTTAATTACCAGCTCCTTCAGTTGAACAGGCGCGTCAACATCCAATCTAGGAAGGTAGCCGCCAATCTCCCGGGCCAGCAGGTTCTGCTGATCCCACAGACCTTCCTGATTGCCTTCCAGTCGAAGGAGTTTACAGAAAGCGGTGAGCTCAGGGCCGCTGAAACCTGTGAATCGTTCAAGTTTTGCTTTTTCTACGGGATGCCGCGCCGGACGCCCCGCTGCCTGATCGTAAACAGCTTCAAGAAAGTTGGTGCTGATCGGACGGTTTGAAATGAAACAGAATTCGAGCTTACCGTTCAGAACTGTTGTAGGAAAATGTTGGTGAAGTACCTTGTATCGTTTTGCGAATCCCTCAAACGTCTTTTCTAGATCACTCGGCACCCAGGCTTTATCAGTTCTCACGGTTGAATGCTTGAGCTGAACGTATCGGATCAATGTTGCCTGTTCGAAATTTTCACTCCCATAATACTCACCGACATCTATTAGTTCTTCACCTGTTGTAATGCGGCCTGCATCGGACGCCTCAGATGGGGACGCCCCCTCGATAGTAATCGCCTTCAAACTAGAGTTTGGAGAAAGGAGAAGCAGGCAACGGCGAGCAGCCCATAAGTAATGGAATTGATCGCCATCACGGCTATAACGAACTAAATCAGTTCCGGCCATTTAATCTACTCTTGTTGGAGAATCTATATATTCCATAATTGGAATATGGTATAACGACTTGAGCTAAACGGATTTGCCACCTCTAAAAACTTCCATTTACCTATGACTTTTAACTCATCGCTCGCGTGGCAAATTCCGTGTTTAACGCTTTGTTGCAATTCTTGTTTTATTTTTACGAACGATTTCCCAAACGGAGATTATTTTTTCCAACTTCACAAAGGAAGATAATAAAAACGTTTGGAAATTGCCAATGCAAAACACGCTTTTAATTTATTTTATTTTATCTTTCGTAATCGCCGATTCTTTTTTATCATTCAAAAGCAAAAAACCGGTGGATAATTTTTTAAACGATTGATCGAATTTGCACTTTCATTTCAAAGCAAGATCTCGGCAAAATATCAACCCTATAATTATACAACGGCATGCCGATAAGCTGATTTGCTGGTTGTGATGAGCTTAATACAGCCTAGTCCAATTTATATTTTTCAAAGCAACAAGGCGCGGCCAATGGAAATAAACATAAAGCAATAATCTTCTTTAGAATGAGGCCCTAAGCATGTTTTGATTTAGAATAAAATTCAATCCGATAATTCAAAATATCAGGATTCATTTTAAGAAGCTCTAACAACACTTTCGTAGGACCAGATGGCCTGCGTTTTCCCTGTTCCCACTGTCTTACTGAAGAAGGGTTAACGTTTAATAATTTTGCAAATACACTTTGACTCATTTTTATTTTTTGCCGAATCTTTTTTATATCATTGGCATCTATTTCTACTTCAGGTATTACAATACCAAGTTTTTTCAATTCCTTATCTGTAAAAGATGTATTTATCCCGTTCTTAAGTAGATCATAAACCGTAGAACCAACGGCTTTTTTTATATTTTCTCGCATAGCTATTCCTTTATACTAATAAAATCACCGGATTTTATCATCCTTAAATACGCACTCTTTTTTATTATTAATAAATCTTTTGCAAGTTTTCTAAGATACTTTAATTCATCTCTATCCAGGTTGTCCTTTTCACTTTTTGAAAATCCGTAAATAAAAATAGCTCTGTCTGACTCTTTATAAACAATAATAGTTCTGAAACTTCCACGTTTCCCCTGTCCCGATCTGGCAACTCTTACCTTGTAGAGTCCTCCTCCTAAATTAACAATTCCATAATTCTTTGATATATTTTCTATGGCCTTTAATAGATTTTTATTACTTATAGAATTCTTTTCCGACCACTTATGGAACCACTTTGTTTTCAACCTAAGCATGAAGCAATATATCACATTGTGATACACATTGTCAAGAAAAAATACAATCTTATTTGAGGTTTAAATAGAAATAAAGGTAAACCTGGGAGAGGCACAACGATTGGGCTAACCGGATTTGTAACGAGCCAAAAACATTTACTTTGCGATAACTTTCTCACTGACCGAATTTATTGCCCGCGCCGTGCCCGAGGCAGGCGGGTGGCAAATTCAGTGTTGTGCATTTTGTCGCAATTTTGTTTTTATTTTAAAGCACGATTTCCCAAACGGAGATTATTTTTTCTAACTTCACAAAGGAAGATAATAAAAACGTTTGGAAATTGCCAATGCAAAACACGCTTTTAATTTATATTCTTTTCCGTAATTGCCGATCCTTTTTCATCATTCAAAATCGAAATACCTGTGGAGATTTTTAATACGCCGCCTTATCAAACTTATGCGACTTACCAAACGAGTAAGTTTACTTTCCTCCAGCCACACTGAAGAAGGATAATAAGCGATTGATCAAATTTGCGCTGCCGTTTCAAAGAAAAACCACGTCAAAAGATTAGACTTTAATTATGCAATGTCATAATTCACCTGCAGCTGTGGATCGCAGCGGAATAGCGGTTAGGAGCAATGAATTGTTGGGTTGGCAATTAATTATTCACATCTCTTTAGGAGGAAATTTTTTTACCTTTGGCCCGTTAGATGATTCACAATTAAATCGTATCTTTAACCATCTGATTCCTTTTTTTATTTTTCTTATAAAAATATAATAAAGATTTTTATACTCTTCCCTTTTTATTATCTCCCTTAGCGTAAATACTCCTGCTATAATAGAAAAAATACTGGCAATAATAGTAATAAATTCCATACTTGATAGTTCTTTCATAATAACTCATTTTGGGCTCAATCTCTTATCAATAAACTCTTTGGACCAATCACTGCTTCACTAACATTCCCCTCAATAGTGGATTTTTGACCAATTACACTATCACGCAAAAAACAATTTTTAATCTTAGAACTTTCATAAATAATAGAATTTTGAATCACTGAATTTTCAATTTGTGTTTTTTTTGCAATATATACATTTGGTCCTATTTTGGATTTAGAAACTATAATATCTTCTTCCAAATAAACTGGCGGAATTATTTCTATTTCTCCTTGAACCAAATTTGGCATCATTTTTTCACCAGATGATTTCAATAAAAATGCATTAGCGGATAATAAACCTTCTCTAGTACCAATATCATACCAGTTCTCTTCAAATTCAAATGCAATTATTTTAGTATTGGTTACTAACCAATTTATAAAATTACCTAAGGAATCATCCCTGTATCTCTTAATATAACTCTCTGTTTTTTCCAAAATTTCTCTTTTGAAAAGATAACAAGCAGTACTAGCTAATCGATAATGTCTCTTTGGCTTTTCCATCAATTTAGTTATTTGTCCGGAACTGGTTATAGTAGGGACGCCAAATTGAGAAGCATCTGCAGATTGAGTATATTTATGGACAGCATTACAATTTGCGTTGTTAGTTTTAAAAAAATTATAAAACTTACTTAAATCAAAGCCAAAAATGTTATCCCCACCAACGATAAGGGTGTCCTCTGATTCCAATTCAAATTCATGTGAATTTATTATTTCATATATTTTTTCTATAGGTCCTTTTATTTCTCCATTCTTTCTTGAATAATGAATTGATAACTTGGGACGAATTGACGCACCAATATTGATTGAATTGAGATTATCCTCAAAAAATGAGGATTTTTCTTCATCTATGGCTATAATCAATTCTGTTAATTCAGGAATTTTGATTACATTTTTTAAAAGATGATATAAAACAGGTTTACCAGCAATTTTAAGCAATGTTTTAGGATAGTTCTCCGTGATTGGCCATAATCTTTCTGCATATCCACCTGCTAAAATAATTGTATTCATTTTTTATCCATTTCTCATTTTCTCTTTTAATCAATCTTTTCTTAGATACAACGATTGAGCTAAGCCGCCGTGCCACGCTCTAAAATACTTTGTGCCAGCGATTCATGCGCCGCGTGGCAAATTCCGTGTCACGCATTTTGTTGCAATTTTGTTTTTATTTTAAAGCACGATTTTTCCAAACGGAGATTATTTTTTCTAACTTCACAAAAGAAGATAATAAAAACGTTTGGAAATTGCCAATGCAAAGCACGCTTTTAATTTATTTTTTCTTCCGTGATCGCCGATTCTTTTTGGCCATTCAAAAGCAAAATGCAGAATACGTAGGCTAAGGGGCTAAGTACAATCCGGATTTCCAGAAACACCGAACCCGGAGTTAAGGCGATCCTGCGGCTTCTTATTAAATGGCTCCGGTGCGAAGCCTATTCGTTAAAAGAAACTTGCTCAATTTATAGTTAAATCTTTTAAATAGATATCAAACAATCCTTTGTGCGAAATTGTCTGAATAATTTGCTCAAATTCAGATTTAATATGTTTCGGGAAAGTAATACCGGAAACAACTTGATATTCAACGGAAACATTCATATTTACAGTTCCAATCGGGGCTTGATTTAATGCAGTTCCATATTCCATTATGAGTTTATTATCGACATTTCGAATATATTTTTGCATATATTTGATGGTTGATGAATTTCCCGTTTGAATTCCTTTAATAATTTGGCCGTAATAGGTTTCGGCAAATAAATAATTTTCACGACGATATTTTACAATTACGCTATCACCGAGATTATTAATTACCAGATCCTTAAATCTTTCTTTTTCAGGATATTTGTAATCATCAATAATACTTTTAATGACAGATTTCACACCATTTATTTGCTGATTAAAACCGGTTTTAATTTGTGATACTCCCTTTTTAAATTTTTCCATATCTGCTATGCCTTTCTCATTCAAAACAATTATTTCAATAGTTGGGTCAGTAAAAGTCAAACCGGAATTTTTTGTGTAAAACAATTTAAATTCAGAAAGATTTTCCTTAATCTCAATATTGTTCTTCATTGGTTCTAACTGAAGCTTCATTTGTTTAATAAGATTATTAATTAATGGCACTTCGATTGAGCAAGATAATTTTTCGAATTTCTGTGTGTCAATACAGTAGTATTTTTCTCTAAGAGTTAGAAATTCTTTCCAGACAGAATCCGAGCCAATAATTGAGTTAGGCAGCAATGCGGCAATTATTACAACAAAATTAATAAATTTCAATTTCATTTTCGTTCTCCAATTAATTTAATACGAATATTTTTATGAGCGTTTAACGACCGGATTTACCATGCCCAAATTATTTACAAAATATCGAAAACCGGCCGCGTGGCGAACTTCTTGTTAAGCGGTTTTCAGCCCCATCTTTTTAATATAATTATCAGCGGCTTAATCTTTCGTTTTAATTAATTTCTTATTTTTTATCCATGAAAACAAAATTTTATTGTTAACAACTTTTATCTTTAAATATTGAGGCCTTTCCGTTGGCGGAAATGACAAATATATTATTGGCATTGATTTTTCTTCTAAAATTTTCAATATCTTCGGTGAATATAAGGAATCTATTTTAAATAATTTTTGTTCAGGCTCTTCGTCATATTCCGAAATAGCAATATAAATTGTTGTTAATACCTCACAGTTCGATTTTCCGGCGCTCCCGGACTCATGATCTAATCCTAAAACGCGGACCCTAAAGGATTCAAAATCTTTTTGGGCCAATATTTCGATATTATTAAATAACCGTATTTGTTCTTCGTTGGTTATTTCTTTATATGTTAATTTGGGCTGAGCCATTGCAAAGGATAAAAATATCGATATAAATAAAAAACTTTTCATTGAAACGGATGACCTTTTTTAGGGTTAAAGCTCCATAACAAACCGAAGCTAACGGGAATTGTCACGTTTCGATGCGCTAACCATCAACAAGCGAACACATGGCAATTTCCGGCGCCGCGATTTTTTATAAGGCATTAATGCTTTTTTATGAGCAAACCTATTTTGCTTTGAGCGCTCAATTTCATCTTGGGTAAAATATCATCGGCAGTGAAAGGCTTGCCATCAGGGCCGACGCTAAGTAAATAATAATGCTCATTATCAAGTAATTCGTAATAAAAGTATCTGGGTTTTCCTCCAAATTTTACATCGGTCGGGTCAACGATAATTACAAACGGATTCTCCGGCAATGATTTCTTAAGTATTTCCAGGGATTCGGGATACTTTCCGTTTTGTACTTTGTAGAACTCTATGGCCT
>JALWEA010000167.1 GCA_027039465.1 Calditrichia bacterium
GTTGTTGGGTTTAGTTATTGTCTATGTGTTTTAAGTAATATAAACACAACGTCTTAAATACCCAAAAGGTTTTTTCTTCTAACTAAGAATCGCTCAAGTTAGGATTAAGGTTATTGTTGATGACCGCGCCGGAGGTTACAAAGCCACGAAATATTTAATCGAAAAAGGACGAAGGCGCATTGCGCATATCGGCGGTACTAAAAATTTACTTATTTCCAACGAACGCTATCGGGGCTATGTGCGTGCTTTGGAAGAAGCGGGACTACCTGTTGATGAGAATTTGGTGGTCTGGGCCGGTTTCCATGAAAAAAATGGGGCGGAGGCCATGAAGACAATCTTGGAAAGAAAAGATACTCCCGATGCCATTTTTGCCGTTAACGATCCTGCGGCTTTGGGTGCCATGACGGTTTTAAAACAACACGGATTTAAAATTCCCGAAGATGTATCGGTTGTGGGGTTTTCCAACAATCCTATTGCCGCTTTTGTCGATCCGCCGTTGACAACCATTGAGCAACCGGCTTACGAAATGGGCATGGAAGCCATTAAAGCCTTGCTTGAGCAAATTGAAAACGACGGCAAAACATCAAACGATAAAACAATTGTTTTGAAAACCAATTTGATTATTCGTTCTTCCGCATAAAAAAACGGCTTCCGCCGGGAGTCGGAAGCCGTTAACTGTCAACGTTAGTATTTACCGATGTAATCCTTACCGGTACCAATCAGTTTATCGCCAGGCTCCCAACCGGCCGGTGCCGCTTTACCCGGATGCTTGGCCACGGCTTGCATGGCTTTTATCTGTCGAATCAATTCATTAACATTTCGACCTACCGGATCCGTTAGCACCTCTACGGCCATAATCGTGCCTTTGGGATTGATGATAAAACGACCGCGTCTGTTCAAACCAGTTTTCGGATTCCATACGCCATAGGCTCTGGAGACCGCTCCGCTGGGATCTCCGCAAAGAGGAAATTTTACGTTTTTCATGGTTGGAGATGTCTTCTTCCACATCCAATGTGTAAAGTGGGTATCCGTACTAACGGCAATCACCTCCACATTCATCTTTTTTAATTCATCGTACTTGGCCGCAACTGCGCCCAATTCCGTCGGTCAGACAAAGGTGAAAGCGGCCGGGAAAAAACAAAGGACGCGCCATTTTCCGGCATAATCGGAAAGCTTGACGGTTTTAATTTGATTACCAACCACAGCCGGCAATTCAAAATCGATGGCTTGTTGACCCGGTAAGGGGATTGGTTTTACAGCCATTTCATTAGCCGGTTGCGGCATGGGAACCGGTTGTACGGCTTTTTTGACGGGCTGAGGTTTTTTGCCGGTATCACCGCAGGCGCCCAAAACCTGAGCACTGGCAATGGTTGTAAACAGCAAACCTGTTAAGAAAAAAACAATAAATTTTTTTAAGCCCATAGCGTTCCTCCTTTTTTATTGAATTTAAACTCCCGGAATTGTGTATTGAAATATATTTAAAATAAAAAGGAATCGCAAAAAGTTATCAAGTAAAAATTTTTGGCAATTTTGAGTTTAATGTTTTAGGTTTGATAACAGTTGGATTTAGGGTTGCACAAATGCGGTTAAAGAAAATATTCGGCAAAAAGAAATTCCTGAGCGAAGCGCGCAGTATATTGCTGATCTTTTTGGCCTTGGCTGTCATTATGATCTCCAGCGCGGTAATTGAGCTTCGGCAAAGTAAAAAAGAGCTGCTGCAACTTATGACCACTCAATCGCACTCATTATTGGAATCGCTATTAATTTCTTCGCAAAACATATTGCGCAATAATCAATTCTTAAAGGAATCTTACCGCCAACGAATGTTAAACAATGCCAATTTGGTTAAAATCCTTTACGAGTACGGTCAGGCCCAACCGCAAATTTTACGCACTTTAGCCAAAGAGAACAACATTCAATCGATTCAAATCGTCAAAGCATCCGGCCAAACGGTGGTTGATGTTACTTCTGGTGGACAGAAATTTTTATCAAACCAATCGTTGAAGCAACTTTTCGCTCCGATATTTACGGGCGAGACAGACACGCTTGTATTAGGCTTGCGAACCAATAATCCTCAGAGTCCCTATCTCTATGTTGTGGCGCTAAGTGGCAAAAATCATTCGGCCATTGTTCTAACGGTTGACGGGCGTGAAATTCTTGCTTCCAATGCCCGAACGGGGTTCGGGCCGTTATTGCGCGCAGTGGCCCAAAAAAATCCTTTCATTGTTTATGCCGCTTTGCAAGATACCAATACTTTATTGGCCGCTTCGGGCAATGTGCGGGAGTTGGAAGCGCTGACGGACTCGCCATTTTTAAGGCATGCCTTTGATGATTCGTTGTATTTAACCAGGGTTACCACCTTTGACTCTCTTAGCGTTTTCGAAGCGGTTCATCCATTTGCCTTTAACGGACATAAAATGGGACTTTTTCGTCTTGGCCTTTCCATGAAACCGGTCGATGACATTAATGCGCGGATTTATCGGCGTTTGGTTTTTATTACCATTTTACTTATTATCCTAGGCGGATTCATGCTTACGTATCTTTTTACCAAACAGCGTTTTTATTCCCTTAAGCAAGATTACGCCGTGGTCGAAACATACTCGACCAACATTATTCACAATGTCAGCGACGCGATTATTGTTTGTGATAAAAACAAAGGCATTCGTATTTTTAACCATGCCGCGGAAAAGCTGTTCGGCAAAAAAGAAGAAGACGTTAAAAATCGTACACTTGATGAGATATTGGGGAATGAGCAATGCGCTCAACTGTTGGGAGAATCCTTTACGTTGCGCCAAATCGAATGTCAGCTTCGCGATCAGGTTAAGATTTTATTGGTGTCCAGGACCGATTTTGCCGTTAATGATGAATCACAAAATACCATTTTTGTTATTCGGGATTTAACCGATCAGAAAGCCATGGAAGAACAGTTAAATCGTAAGGAACGTTTAACGGCCATGGGTGAATTGGCTGCGGGGGTAGCGCATGAAATTCGTAACCCGCTCAATGCCATTGCGACGGTTGTCCAACAATTGGACAAAGATTTTGAACCACCGGAACATTCCGAAGAGTACCATAGCTTGGCCCGTTTGGTGTACGATGAGGTAAAGCGCATTAATCGAACCATTCAGGATTTTCTGCATTTTTCACGTCCCGAACCGTTACGTCCCGATCATTTTGAGATTAAAACATTGATTGATAAGATTTTAATGCAATATCAAAGCGAAGCCCGGCGCAAAAAGATTGAATTAAAAGCCAACCTAAATTGGCAAGGTACCGTTTTTGCCGATCAGGATAAGTTGTCTCAGGTATTGGGCAATTTGGTGCGCAATGCCATTGAAGCGATTACCGATCAAGGCGAGATTGAAATTACGGTGGACATGCAGCCCAATGACTGGCTACAAATATCGGTTTCGGATACGGGGCCGGGCATTCCGCCCGAAATGCAGGCTAAAATTTTTAATTTGTATTTTACCACTAAAGCGCAAGGTACCGGCATTGGCCTGAGTATTGTCCAGCGCATTGTTGATCAGCACAACGGTCTCATTCGCGTTCAAAGCGAACCCGGAAAAGGTACGAAATTCATCATTCGAATTCCGCGCCAATGCTGCTAAGATTTTTAGGATTTCACCATCCTGAGATTAAAATTAGGATTGTCGCCTTTAACCTATTCAACAATTTAACGACTTTACTTTCCTACGATTAACGAATACAAGAATAACGGTTTTTCAATATCCAATATCCAACACGGAATATCCAATTTCCAATAAGCAGTTCCCAATTCCCAATTCCCAATTCCCAGTTCCTAAAATCCCATTCAACCCTTCAACTCTTAACTCTTAACCCTTAATTTCTTCTCCCGCTCCATTCGACCGAATGCGTTTTTAAATCGCCTGCCGCGTCGATGTTTTAATTAAATCATACACTCTTTCATATTTAGTTACCCTTGTATTTTCAATTACTTAGCTTAATTCTAAATTTATTGGCACGGCTATTGTATTAATAGCATCGAAGTTCAAAAAAATAACCAAACAAAGGAGAGATGTTATGAAGAACTTATTCGCAATTTTGGCAGTGGTTGCCCTTTTCTTCGCGGGCAATGCGTTTGCTCAGGATTCCACGCAGGCGAGGAATAAATTTCAAAAAGGCAAACGCCATCAAATGCACTCTTTAATGCAAAACCGAATGAACGGCCAACACGGTCACGGTTTTGTGGATGCTAACGGTGACGGCTACAATGATAATGCTCCGGACGATGACGGCGACGGTATTCCGAACGGCATGGATCCCAATTTTACCGGCTCCAAAATGCACCATGGAAATCATGGACAACATGGATTCGTGGATGCTGACGGAGATGGTATTAATGACAATGCCATGGATGCGGACGGTGATGGTATTCCCAACGGGCAAGATCCGGATTTTGTTCGCCCGCAGGACGGAAGCGGTCGTATGAACGGCAAAGGAATGAATAAAGGTCACGGCATGCATGGTCAGGGAAACGGCTCCGGA
>JALWEA010000168.1 GCA_027039465.1 Calditrichia bacterium
CCGGCTTTGCGGGTACGATTTTCAATTTCTTCCAAACGTTCCGGAGAGATAAATTTTTCTACGGGCATTCCGGCGATACGGCAGGCTGAACGGATGGGTACCATGGAATCGCCATGACCGCCCAAGACCAACGCTTCCACATTTTCCACACTCACGCCAGCTTCTTCGGCTATAAAATAACGATAGCGTGCCGAATCCAAAACACCGGCCATACCGATCAGTTTATTCCGCGGCGGTTTTAAGTTTTCATTCAAACGATAAACAATGGCATCCAACGGATTGGCAATGGAAATAACCATGGCATTGGGACAATATTTTTGAATGCCTTCACTAACCGCATCCGTAATTTTCAAATTGGTCGTTAACAATTCTTCACGGCTGGGAATGGTGCCGTCCGGACGCACAGTGCGCGGTACACCGGCTGTATTAATGACCAAATCGGCGTCCTTAATAACATCGTAGGTTTTAGAGCCGTTTAAGGTTACGTCGGAACCGATAACCGGCCTTCCTTCGGAAATATCCAGACATTTACCTTTGGCCATGTCCGGGCCTTTTACATCTACCAAAGCAACTTCACGGGCTAAACGGCGCTTGGTAATTTCCGCAGCTAAAACGCCGCCGATATTCCCACCACCGATAAGTGCGATTTTGTTTAACATTTCATGCACTCCTTTCTTTATGGAATAGTTTTGTTTGGTCTCCAATAGGGAGCGTTCGATTTAACCAACAGAATTTACTTAGTTAAACGATGTAAAGCAAAAAAGTTCACAAATTCCGAGTTTCGGAAATGGAAGTTTTGGACCGGTTTGGTAAATACTCATTTAATCATTAAAAAAAGGATAATGTGAACCCGATTTTAGGCAAGCGTAGTCTCCGAATCTTTTATTAATCTTTTGCGTTGAAACAACTGGGTATATTTTGTTTCCATGCAAAATTGTAACGTTTGTCAAAACTCTTGGCAGCGATTTAAAATATTTTTAAATTAATGACGAATTATCGGCACCTAAAACAGAGAGGGGCTATGGTCAGCAACACTCCACTAAAACCATCCGTTTCGGAACGAGAACAATTGCAGCTTCTTTATGAACGCTACAGACCTACTTATGAAAAAAATCTGATGCGTTTACAAAAAAATATCCGCAAATTATTATTAAAAACAGATATTAATTTCAATATTAAGTATCGTTTAAAATCTTTTGACAGCTATTTTCAAAAAATATTGCGTTACCGCCAAAAGGGCATCGATCCGCTTATCATCAACGATGTGATCGGATTACGCATTATCTGTCCGTTTTTGGAGGATGTGGAGCATGTGGAAGATCTGTTGCGTAGTAATTTTAAAGTGATCGAAATTGAGCACAAACATGCACACAAGGCGGTAACGGAATTTAGTTATGAAGCCGTACATTTGACTTTGGAATTGCCGGAAGAAAACTTTAACGGATTTATTCCCTATAGCGGGCAAACCTGTGAAATACAGCTTCGAACAATTCTTCAGGATGCCTGGGCGGAGGTGGAACATGAGCTGATCTACAAAGCTAATTTTTCGTTACTAAATGAACCCATTAAGCGGAAGCTCGCTTCATTAAATGCAACGCTCACACTTTCGGACATCATTTTCCAGGAAATCCGTGACTATCAAAAAGAAATCCAAATTTTGCGCGAAAAATGCCATGATTCCATGACGGAGAAAATTTCGTTCCCTAACGGAAATGCAATCCCGGGCAACGGAAAAGAGCAGGCACCGGTTGAAGTCCCCAAAGGGATTATTTCGCGTTCAAAAATCGAAAAGCAATTATTTGACGCCCTGGAGGCGCACAGCCAGCATCGTTATAAAACAGCCATTCAAATTTACACGCAAATTTTGAAACAAAGGCTGAAGCCTCCCATTCGCTCCATTATTTACAATCATCGGGGAATGGCTTATTTTGTTATGGGAGAATATGAGAAAGCGCTCACCGATTTTGACCGGGCTTTAAAATTTGATTCACAGAATTTACGCGCGTTGAATAATCGGGGATCGACATACCGGATGTTAAAAAAATATGATTTGGCGTTAAAGGATTTCCAAAGATCATTGGAAATGGATGGCTACCAACACGAGACCTACCACATGCGTGCGTTAACCTATTTTGATTTAATGGATTATCCGAATGCTTTAAACGATTGTAATAAGGCTTTGAGCCTGAAGCCGGACTACAAACCGTCTGCAGCGCTTAAAAAATTGATTGCTTCAAGGATCAACTTCTGAAAACGGAGCAAACAGAGAAAGCAGAGAACTTAGAGAATTATTTATGGACTTAATTTCAATTAAACGATTTTTTATTTATCATTGTCCTGATAAATCGGAATGTACCATGAACCCGTTGGGTTCTACTATTGACATGTGGCCACCTGTCATTCCGTATGAAGTCCAGAGAATCGGGACGGAATGAAGAATCCCTTACATCCGGTGCCGCTTTGGAAGGGATTGCTTCACTCTTCCGCTCGCAGGCTCACAGGATCGTTCGCAATGACAGGACTTGGAATCACATCAATTAACGGGCGAACACCACCGCCAGCACAAGCAATGATTCTCGAATAACGAATATACGAATAACGATTTTCCCCATTCCACTCTTAACCCTTAACTCTTTTCCCTAAATCCATGTCACTGCCTTAATAATCCGTATCGCCGGCCTTGGTTCCGTGCTTTGCAATGAGAGGCTCTTTATAAACTTACCAACTTGATTGCGCAGTTTAGGTATAAATTAAAAAGGCGGGAGAGACCCCGCCTTTTTAATTTTGATGTGAAACCTATTTTTTGGCAATGGCGACGGTTATTTCTGAGGAACCGGCTTTTTTAACTACAACATTTAATTTTTCATTGGTCACGGATGACTTAACCAACGCGTTGGAAGGATTGGCAAAAACCTTATAGTCCTGAGCGGATCCTTCAATGGGGAGTACCGTAAATTTTGTTTGGTTACCGTTATTGATTTCCAAACGTATGGCTTCTTTCACTTGATAACGCTTAGGTACAAAATCCGTTTTTACCATATCCGCTTTTTTAGGCTGTAACGGATCAACGTTGGCGCCTTTCGGCGTCCAGACGGCTTTAATCAGGCTATTGCCGTCATCCGCAGGAAAAATTTGCAGACCGGTCGGTGAAAAGTAAGCATACGTCAATCTTCTCAAATCCGATTCCGTAAAATCGCCGTTGTAACCCGTAATCGCTGCTTTGGGCACTTCAAATACCGTGATTCCCGGTACTTCGTCAATGTGCGGATATTTAATGACATCGCGGTTAAATTTTCCTTTTGCATTATGACAATCGTTGCATTGCAAAACATGCATCGGATCTTTGGCATAAGCGGCATCTCCGCCCGACATCTGCGGGTTTGAACTAACCGGTGCAATATTGTGACTGGTAATGTAAGCGCCATCGAGAATGCCTAAATGGTAAATGTATTGAACTTTTACCTGTTTACCGGTCGTTTTCTTAATGGCATCTTGCAAGGCATGTGCAGCGAAGGTGATTTCATCTTTGGTAGTTACCAACGGTGGTACTTTCATCAGACTGTTCATCATTTTTTCAAAACCGGTTTGCAGCGTTAAGGCCATAGTTTTGCCCGTCAAAGGATTGACCATTTTTGCACCCTTAAAAACCATGGACAAAAAGCGGTTTGGCACCGGTCTTCCGTCGGCCAAACGCCAACCCAAAACGGCAATGGCATTGGCCGGTTTAATCATGAGTTTCGGAGCGGCACCTTTTTCGGCGACATGAGGATACCAAACGTAATCGGGATAGAACGGTACGACTTGTAAGCCCGTTTTGGACATGGCAAAATTGGCAAATTGCGGCGTCCAAGTGGCAGGTGACGTTGTTTTGTCTTCGACCAATGTGTGTACAACCCCTCTAAACTTCTCCGGGATATGACAGACGGTACAATGGATATTTTTTAAATGTGCTTCTTCATTTTTGCCAAATAATTTTTTATGCGTATCCATGTAATCACTGTGGCAATCTTCGCACGTGGCCGTACCGCGTAAATCCGCTCTGACATTAAATCCTGCGCTGCCAATGGCAAAATCGTGGGACGGCGTTCTGGGTGCCTTGGCATGTTTAAGTTCGATCGGCGTATGGCAATCGCTGCACTTCAAATGCTCGTCGCCCTGAATGTGTACTCCCACAAATGGAACAGGCTCAAATTTGTTTGATTTCGGATTGTAGTATTGCACGGTTATATTTTTATCATAAGTTTTGTGCAAAAACCCGTCTTTTCCTTTTACAACGGTATTGCCCATTACCTGCCCGCGCTTGAAGAATCCTGGAGAATCAAAAAGTTCAAATGATTTGTAAAGATCTTTCATGTTATTCGTATGTAAAAACGGAAAGGAGATCAAATTATCATTCGGCGTAATTTTGCCGTCTCCGTCTTCATCATAGGCGGAAGCATGGCACCGGGCGCAAGCTTCATCCGAAGTCGGCCCGATTTTTTTGTAGAAATCTTTAACCGCCTTTGCATTATAGGTAATAGTACCGTCTTCGTTAAGTTTACCCAAATTGGCAGCGATGGTGTTTGCCCAGCCGAATAGGTGCTTCCCGACCATTAACATGCGCCCCATTCCCAAATCATAGCCGTTTTTGGCGTGGCAAATCAAACAATCGTTTTCGCGTACATTGGTAATGCCGTTATGGTGATAATCATAAGGATCAAGTTTTCCTGTTTTTTCGTTTTGCACAAGATAATCCGTGTAATAAACGCCCTTCTTTAAACCGAATTTGACAATCTTCATATTCATTTTATCCAGACGATTATTAGCCTGATCCCGAAGAGCATAGCCGCCGCCCGTATGGCAAATAGCACATTCGGATTGCCATTCCGCCGTGGTTAAATCAACATCAAGCGGATCTTTTGTCGTATATCTTGGCATTTTTAACATGTGGGGTACGGAAATTCGGTTGTACATGCCGCCTGGGCCATACAGATTGTTCGGCCCGAAATACTTGGAATATAATTTTGATTGATCTTCTGGAAGTTCCGCCTTTTCCCCGTATTTAGCATAGATTTTATGATAAACTTCGGGACGAATTATTGCCAGTCTTCCTTGCTGGCTGTGGAAACCAAGATTAATAAAATCGAGATTATGGCACTGTTTACAAGATTTTTGATAGCTTACCGGAAGTTTGGATTGAACGCTTCCGTCGGGCCCTAAAATATTTTTACCGTTAATATCTTTCAGTTTTACAGGCGGATGGGCTGCAAAACACGGTACTAAAAATACGATGAGTAAAATCGGAATAATCGGAGATAACTTTTTCATGGTACTTTTCTCCTGCTTTTTAACCACTCAAGTTTGTTCGCTCGGCCTGAGTACACTCAGTACAATCGAAACCTGAGGCCGAAGCTTTGTAATAGCAATAGCCTATTGATTTGAGCGATTCCGATCGAAAATAAGTCATTCTTTTGTGCTGTCTTCTCAGGAGGAGATTAATAGTGGAATCATTCGAAAAATCCGAACTTAGTAATATTGAATAATTACCACATTCATAAGCGGAACCGTTTTAACAAGGCAAATATAAAAATCCGTTTCAATTTTTCAGGGAATCGCTTTTTGATTTCTTAAGTCAGACCAATAGGTTTCTGAAGGAATTAAGAAATTACTGATTTGTAATGAATACTATGGGCCATCCGGAGAGATACAATAGCATAATTTTGCCAATGGTATGGGGTAGAATTCTTTTTCTTTTAAATTACACGTTTCCATGACACGCTTACTTCAAAGAATCATTTTGGTTCACCCTATTTTTCCGCTCTAATTTAAAAATAAATATTTCAAAAAAGCAAGAATAAAAACCGAATTTAAAATTATGTTTTAAGGATTTGATCCCCCAGAAATTCGGTTAACAAAATTAACCTTATGCTTTCTTCCGTTTAACCATTCATTTTTGCATGGTTTGCTCGGTTAAATCGTCACCGGCTTCACCTTTTAAACTCAGTCGTTGAATAATACGGCGATTTTGCGGATTGCAGATATTTTTGGCTTCCGGCGTAAACAAGTGATCGATCCGGTTTTTGTAATATTCCACAATGCGTTTGCGCACCATTTTTAAGGTGGAATTGAGTAAACGATTTTGTTCGGTAAAGCCTTCGCCCAAAACCGCCACGGCAGCGGGAAGCCAGCGTGATGGGAATAATCCTTCGAATTTGCCGCCGGGCTTGAACTTATTGATTTCACTTTCCAGTAATTTTAGAGCGGCGCACTGGCCTTCTTCCGTTTGGCAAGTGTAACCGTTTTTATGCATCCAATCCAGCAAAGCGGCTTTGTTGGGTACCAATAGCGCCACGGTGTAAGGTGATTGGTTGTTGTAAAGCATGATTTGATCAATGTAAGGCGAATGATCGATAATCGCCTCTTCAATACCCTCGGGTGAGTATTTCTCGCCGTCGTTACCAATGAGCAAACTTTTTTCGCGACCCAAAACATACAAATAACCGTCTTCATCCAGGTAGCCCAAATCACCGGTGTGTAGCCATCCGTCGCGCAAAGCTTTTTCCGTAGCCTCTTTGTTCTTCCAATAACCGACCATGACATTTTCACCTTTGATCACAATCTCGCCTTTTTGCCCGATGGGAAGTTCATTGCCGTTTTCATCGCAAATTTTAATTTCGATGCCTTTGAGTACTTTTCCGGAACTGCCTAATTTATGATGGGTCGGTGAGTTTGATGAAATAACGGGTGCGGCCTCCGTTAAACCGTATCCTTGAAACATGGGAATACCGATAGCGTAAAAAAAGCGCTGCATTTCAATATCCAGATAGGCGCCGCCGCCAATAAAAAACTTCAAGCGTCCGCCAAAATTTTCTTTTATTTTGCTGAATAAAATTTTATCGTACAGTTTGTAAAGGGGTTTATACGCCTTGCGAAAACCCTTGCCCCGATTCCAGCCTTCGGCGTTGTAAATGTAGGCGATCTTCAGGGCGTGCTGAAAAAGTTTTTCAACTTTGCTTCCTTTATCGCGGATTGCCTTTTCGATATTCTTGCGGAAATTCTTGGCCAAAGCCGGAACGCTTAATAAAAAGTGGGGACGTACTTCTTTAATGTTTTTGGGAATATTTTTTAAGGTTTCCAATTGGTTCCGACCGCTTTGCACTGCCGCCATGCTTGCTCCGTTATGAATTAATGTGTAAAGCCCGACGGTATGGGCAAAAGCATGATCCCACGGGAGAATCAAAAGAGTTGTGAAATAAGGAGGAATGTCTAGTACGGAACTTAGCGCTTGTTGGGCGTTCACGATGTAATTCTTGTGTGAAAGAATTACACCTTTGGGATCGGCCGTGGTTCCGGAACTGTACATCAAAGTAGCGTAATCATCCTCTTCTACGGCTTGCCACGTTTCTTGTAAAAATTGCCGGTTCCCGTTTTCCGCTAAATATTCCTTGCCCAATGTTAAAATTTCGTCAACCAAAATTTCATCTTCTTCATAGCTTTCCTGCTGATCAAACAAAATGATTTTTTCAAGATCGGGTAAGTCTTGCTTTACCTGGGCAATTTTACTCGCTTGAGAGCCAGAGACCATCACCATGCGCGCACCGGAATGGGCCAATCGGAATTTCAGATCGGACAGTTCATTGATCTTTACGGAGATCGGTACGCTGATGGCGCCGGTGTAAAGCACGCCTAATTCGCTCATCAACCAATAATTTCTTCCCTCGGCAATCAATGCCACACGGTCGCCCTTTTTAATGCCCAATTTCAACAAACCGGCGGCAAATTGATGAACCAAATCCTGCATTTCTTTGTAGGTTAAGTATCGATATTGATCTCCGCGCTTTTCCCAGATCAATGGGTTTTGGCTAAATTTGCCTGCGCTGGATTCGAATAACCAAGGAATGGTGCGTTTTTTCATGGTGTCCCCTTGCACGGTTTTTTCAAATAATTTTTAAAGAATTAAAAACAGCTAACCCCAATGTACGAATCCAAATATAATAAAAAAAGGAATTAGTAAAAATAGGGTACCATTATCGTTGGAATGTAAATGTGCTCGTCTGCTATGAAAGGCTAAAGTTTCAAAAAATATGTTGCCGGTTAAAGTTGCTTTCGTAGTATGAAAAGGCGGATTTAAAGTTGATCTTGCAATGGAATTGCGTTAAAATAAATTCGAATACACTAACCGGTTATTGGAAGGCTTTTGCCAGACCGGTACCGAACCATTTCAAGAAAGGGGCACGCCATGAAACAACTAATCTTGTTGGTTTTTTTAATTTTTTTTATTAGCGGTATTCATGCACAAGATTCATCAAAAGCACGACCAATCAAGAATGCGAAAATCTCCTTCACTGAAATTTTGCACGATTTCGGTTCCGTAAACGAAGATACCACACTCATTTACCGTTTTGTTTTTTATAATCCAGGGCAGGATACCCTGCGCATTTATCGATTAAAGAGCAGTTGAGGCTGCACCGCCGCACTCCTGAGTTCAGGAGCCATTGCACCGGGCGATAGTGGTAAAATTAAAGTTACTTTTGATACAAATGGCCACCAAGGCCCATTTGAAAAGACCATTCGCGTTTATTCCAATGATGTTAAAAAACCGGTTATCCGCTTAATTATTAAAGGTCAAATTGAAAGTTCGGCAAAAAATAAAAAATGATCCGGAATTTTTCGCGCTTCCGATTTCGTTCTAATTCTTTGAAAACGAAAGGAAGAAATATGCGTTATGCAATTTTATTAACGGTTATAGCTTTTTTGGTATTTGCAACGGGTAAAGGAAGGGCACAAGAGATGTCGAACAAACAGGCGGATAAACCGACTCACAAAGTCTTTAAAACGGATGCCGAATGGGAAAGCTGTCTTTCACCCGAGGCTTTTGCCGTGACCCGAAAAAAGGCAACGGAACGACCTTTTTCCGGTAAGTATTACGATTTCTGGGAGCAGGGTGTTTACGTTTGCGTTGCCTGCGGGAATAAATTATTTTCGTCCGGTACCAAATACGATTCCGGCAGCGGATGGCCAAGCTTTTGGGATGTGGTCGATAAAGAAGCCGTTATTTTGCAAAAGAATTACAGCCTAGGTATGGTCCGTACGGAAATTTTGTGCCGAAACTGTGGCGCACATTTGGGACATGTATTTAACGATGGACCACCGCCGACCGGGCTGCGTTATTGCATCAATTCGGCCGCTTTGAAATTCATTCCTGAAAAATAATGCAATGCATTATTAGATTTTTTGTCAAGACGGGCATATGCTAAAAAGTAAGTTTCAGCAATGTCCGTTTTTTATAATCCGGCCAATCAAATTGGATTTTTTCATTTCTTTTTTAATTTTTTCTGCAAAGCATAAAATTTGTCATTATATTACGGTTGAACCCAATCGATACTGCTATTTTCTTCAAATGTCTTTTTTAAATAGGGAAGTAGGGCAATGAAAAAGCTTCTTTTTCCTTTGGTGCTTATCGCTTCCGCTTTTATTATCAACGGACATGCGCAATCCAATAAACTTAGTTTAATAGGTCGCCCGCGGTTACTGCCTAATGAATTCATCGGTATTAAAGATATTAACGGTAATTATTGCGCCGGCATTGCCGTTGTTTCGGATAAGGACGGTTTTATTTATGATTCCAATATGGGGGTGGTTAAGGTAGACGACAAACCCGGCAGGGATATTGTCTATCTTTCGCCCGAAGAACAAGTTCTTGAAATTTATTTAGCAGGATTTACACCGTTACGTCTTATATTACACGATATTGGCATTACATTGCATCCCAAAGAATTATGGGAAATACATGTGGGAGCCGAAGAATATTTTAGATTGGATTCGTTGCCGGTGGCTATTACTTCGACTCCCCAATATGACGAAATTATAATCGACGGGAAAAAGCACGGCCCTGGCCCCATTCAAAAGCTGGTGCAGGGCACGCATATTCTGCAAATAAAAATGCCTAATTACCAAACTCTACGGGATACTATTAAAGTTGACAAGGATCATCTCCAATTTGATTACAAATTAAAAGAGCTGGAATATGCCCGATTGCGAATAACCAGTAGCCCGGCGGGAGCTTCCGTTTACATTGATGACGTTTACGTTAATCAAACGCCTCTCGAAACCATGTACCCCACCGGAAATCATTTGCTACGTATGGAAAAAAGCGGTTACCAAAAAATAGAACAAATCATTCAAATAAAGAAACCTTTAACAGCCAAGAATTTTGTACTGGAAAAGCTTAAAGCATATTTAAAGATCAATACTTATGACTATGCACAAATTACCATTGACGGACAAAAAGTACCGGCCAATACCAAACTTACATTGGAACCGAAAGTTGTGACCCTTAAGATATATGTGGCGGGAATGGATTCCATCCGGCGTACCATTCCGTTGTATCCGAACAAGCTGCAAAAAATCGATTTTTATCCGAATTTTCCGGCGGGCGAGGTGCAAATTAGCGCCGATCCGTTGAATGCGCTTATTACCATGTATGATTTTAACAAAAAAATAGTGGCACAGGATACGGCCCAATTAATTCTTCGCAAATTACCGGCTACCTCATATTTGTTAAAAATTACAGCGCCTGGTTACAAGGAAGATCAGGAAACCATTGTGGTTGTTCCCAATCAAACGATTACCAGAATCGTTCATCTTAAACCTCAGCAGACGATGGCATCTTCCAAACCTTCTTCCAAAAAACAAAGCATCGATCACAGACCTTGGCGTTCGATAGTCTTATTAAATACCACGCCGAGAGAACCTGGTACGGACATTTTCCGTTGGACATGGAATCCTGCGGCTATTCAGCACGGTTTTCTAATCAGCGGAGGTGCGGTTTATGAGAACTATCGGTTAAAACATGAAACTTCAAGAAACACCGTTTACAGGCAAATGCAGGTCAAAAATCAAATCTATTATTCCGGCGCATATTTATCCGCAGGGATTTTTCAACTCGGCATAAATTATGCGAAACGGATAAAATATACGGAAGAGGCTAATATCCGAATTGTAAATCAATCCGTTATTCCGCATTCTTACAGAGAAGTTTCGGAGACCGTTTCACCGACATTGGGCATACGATTTCCTTTCGGCCTGTCGATAGCGGCCAGAGGCAATTTTCAAAAAATTCGTTTTAGTGATCGCGGATCGGGAATTGAAAACAAAAATTCCACTTCAATTTTTACGATCGACGCAGGGGTAGAGCAAAACTTGGGCGATGTGTTATTTGTTGATCTTTTTGCCAACAGCATCAAAGAATTTGTCAACGGCGATGAAATTCATTTTGCCTATTTTCCGAAATACGTAAACGCCAGCGCCACACTTAAGTTGGGTACGATGTGGCTTACAGGAGGCGTGCGTTTAACCAGAGCCGAAAGCGTTACCGATTCCTTGCTTTTCCTAAGGGCAAATTTGCAAGTGTCCAATACGGTTTGGCTTAAGGCCTTTTACACGCAAAGCCGGGTTTATCCCATTGTTGACATGGACGTGAATATGTCTACGCCGGTAGTGATTATGGGAGGCGGCTTTCACCTGAATTTGGATGGTTTGATTCTCGGCTACCAGGCAACTTTTTTAAAGTTTTCCAGAGTCGCCAATACAACTTACGGTTTGGAAGCCAATTTGTTGGATCGCAATCATTGGAGACACGAAATAAGCGTTGCCCTTGCATTGCAGTAAGGGTGCCAACTTTATAAAAGGAGTTATGTGCTTTTTCAACTAAAATGCGTAGCCGACCCGCAAAACCGAAACATCAAATAAAATGCGGGAAGCATCCATAAAGGTTTCCTCGAAATCACTCGAATTGCTTGAGAAATAGGTTCCCAAATTTATGTCTGCGCCCCAATACAAGCCACTCGGACTAAAGTAACGATAGCCAATCCCAAAATACAAGCCGAACTTGTGAACCGCAAGCATCTTCTTAGGCGCATCCGGATCATAAGATTCATCCCAGTCTCTGGCTTTTTCGCCTTTTAAATAAGCGTAGCGCGCTCCCGCACTAACGAAAAAACTTGGACGTTCGGCGTTGAAAAACCTGCGGTACTGCACATCCACGGTTAATAAATCCCGAGGCTCATCCTTTTTGGTGGAATGATCGTAATACACGGGGAAAATAATTTCCGAACCTTTGAATTGAAGAACGGAAAATGCGCCGGACAGGATTACACGATGGAAGGCAGTGCCCATCAAAGCAAGCATGGGATCAAAGGCAACACCGAAATGTTTGCCTTCCAAAACATAGTGATGAACCACATTTTTTAAAATCGTTTGCTGATTCTGAAGCATTTTCTGCTGATTTTGCAAGAGCGTATCGATTTTGCTGCTCTTCTTGGTTTCCTGAGCAAAAGCATTGAGCGTAAAAATACCGATAAGTAAGCTCAAAAAAATAAACGTACGGGCCATGGTTTTTCTCCTTGTTTAAAAAACTACCTGAAAGAAAGCCCCCGCTTTTGATTTATTGAATTTTAAATTCTATTACTTGCAACTTCGGATTTGGTTGCCATTCTACCCGCCATAAGCTGGGAAAAATGTCCAGCTTGCACCGTTAGTCCATTATCTGCTAATTTGTTTCTAATATAAAAAATTCGGGAATTTAAATCTTTGCTTTAGGACAAAATATAAAAAAATATCTGCAAAAGAAATTTAATGCGCAAAAATTTTGTGTAAAAATTTAAAGGCCAACGGTTGATTCATAAAATATGGGCTGGTGGCGATGGTAATAACTTTGGCCTGTTTCATCCATTGCCGGATGCTGTCGATTTTGTAAGGATTGCCGATGTAATCCATGATGGGCGCGAAAACATCCATGTCCAAATCAAAGACAATGGGGGATTCGAATTTCAGTTCGAAATCAATGGTTCCGGTAATAATGCTGACGTCCGAAAATAATTTCAAATGCAGAGCCGGTTTAATGAAGTTGCCCACATTCAATACGAAATTAGCATATTTGAATGCTTTGTCCGGCAAACGAGGGTCTTGCAACGAGAAGTCCGGAAATTGTTCCGGTTTCCACATATCGCTGTGCTGATCCACGTGAACCAAATGCAACCCCGCAGGGAGATTCTCCCGCCAATATTCAAACATCCAGAAAAAGAAAGCATGGTTATGATTGTCGAAAATGTAAACCGGAATATCGTTCCAGATAAAATAAATGAAATTCGCCAGTCCCAATTCGTTGTGTTCAACGCCTTCGTCCACTTCCGAAAAACCGATGTGGTAACCGACCTTTAAATCGTCAAGCAATCCCTGCCGAATGGGCGGCACGTAAATTTGCTTATTAACCCTTAGTTCATAAGAAAAGGCGTTATTGCCAACAGGGCGGCTAATCTGAAAACCCGAATAATAATGTTTTAAGATTTCAATGGCGGTTGTCTGTTTCATTCCGGTTAGCATCCGCTATTTATCCCGTAATGAGTTTTATTGTTAGATGAGCATTTCGGCAAAAAGTGTCAGGGTAAGTCATACGAGATTAAATTCGATTTTAAGATATGGCTTAATATCAATTTTTATTTTTAATGAAATTCGTTAAAGTTAAGACAATACTCAAAATTACAGACAGGCGAACAGTCGTTCCCCAGTCGATAATTCCTTTGCCATGTGCAATAAAACTGTAAAGAAATGTCACTATTGCACTAACCACAAAAATTAAAACAAAAAGCCAGAGAAAATAAATGGAAATTTTCTTGATATTCATTTCATGCCTTCTTTCAAAGTGATTAAAATTTATATTAAAACACAATGTTCGCCGGAAATGATTTTCTTTTTTAATTTAAAATAGCCGGTAAAATAAACTTTTACAAATAATTCTCGATTTTTCAATTATCAATATGCAAAGAAAATTTTTGTGTCTCAACCCACCCCTCCTTTCGGGGCTGTCCCAAAAGTAAAAGATGATGAATATTTATTAATTTTCCATTTCAAAAACGACCTTTCTTTAATTTTTTCAATTGTCCCATTCGGGACAAATATTTTGGTGGTGGGAATCATTTTACCCATATTTGAAAATATGGGCTATGGGCACCCCATCGCTCCGCGATGGTTTTTTTTAAACCCGTCCCGAACGGGACGATTGAATTTCGATAGCCCTGCGCTTCAGCTCGTGGCTATTTTTTTGCTCGTACTGAAGTTAGGGAACAAGTGGATTGGGTATTGCAAGAACTTTCAATAATCCGAATAAAATTTTTTTCTTTCGTAACTTTTGAGACAACCCCGGAAAAAGGGGGTGAGTTAAAC
>JALWEA010000169.1 GCA_027039465.1 Calditrichia bacterium
GCCAAATAAGAAGCCGAATCCACTAGATAATGTCCGCCGATTACCACGATGGCCAAACCGGCAATTAATTGAAGAATGTGGTACCAATGGAACGGGCCGGTAGGCAATTCTTCTTCAGGGATTTCCCGATGAATAAACAAATAAAGCAAATAGGCGATTAACCCGGCGAATAGAATAAAGCCTTCCCAAAAGCTTAAGATATAATCCCGCAGGAAAAAGAGAAGCAAAAGGGAAATGCCGATCAAAATGGAGCCTTCGCGGTAAACGATTTTTTTGTTTGATTTAATAACTTGCAAAAGGGCCACGCCGCCCAAAATAAAACCCAAATTAAAAATATTGGAGCCGACAATATTACCGACCGAAATATTGGGCTGCTGTTTAATGGCGGCGGTAATGGTTACGGCGAATTCCGGCATGGACGTTCCGAAAGCAATAACGGTTAAGCCAACCACAAGATCGGAAATTCCCACTTTTCGGGCGATTTTGGGCGCTGGATCCACAATCCATATTGCACCCAACCAAAGAGCAACGATGCTCAGAATCAAAATACCGATGTTAAGGTATATTTCCATTGCCTTCCCAATTTTTAATAAAAACAAAGCTAAGAAATTAAACAATTGGCATCAATAGAACCGCTGTTCAATTCGATGGTCGAATGAAAGTGGTAAATGCTTGATTCACCTTTATCGGAAAATTCGGGTCATTTCGTTGCAATGGAATTGATTTGAATCCGGTGATTACCTAATTTCTCAAATGAAAATATGGGAGATCAATGAAGTTATTTTATCGTGAATTCGGACAAGGGGAACCGCTGGTCATTCTGCATGGGTTGTTTGGCATGTCCGACAACTGGGTAACATTGGGGCGCAAGTGGGCCGAACATTTTCATGTTTATTTGCTTGATTTGCGCAATCACGGACAATCACCTCATGCTGCGGAATTTAACTACGAAGTTCTGTCGCATGATTTGTTGGAATTTCTGCAAGACCGGGATCTGCCTCAGGCTAATATTTTAGGCCATTCGCTAGGAGGCAAAACCGCCATGCTGTTTGCTTTGCGGTTTCCCGAATTTGTTCGGCGGTTAATCGTTGTGGACATCGCGCCCAGGGCATACACACATACGCGTTTCCGCCAGTTTTTAAAATTACTGCTGAATATGGATTTGCAAAAAATTCATTCCCGTATCGAAAGCGATCGGATGTTGGCAGCCAAAATTCCGCAAACGGCCATTCGACAATTTCTGCTTAAAAATTTACGTCGCACCGATGACGGAAGGTTCGAATGGAAATTAAATTTGCCCGCGCTCTATGAAAATGTGGATCGCGTTCTTGAAGGAATCGAGGTTGACGCAGGTACTTTCAACGGCCCGACGCTATTCCTGCGCGGTGAAAAATCGGATTACATTCAAGATGCGGATATCCCGCAGATTAAACGGCTATTTCCGCAAGTGCGACTCGTAACCGTTCCCAATGCCACTCACTGGTTGCATGCGGACAATCCGCAATTTTTGTTTAACGAAGTGATTCGTTTTCTAAAAGGAAACGGAGATTAAACTATGGGCATTCGGGGCTTGATTTTGCAAAACCGCAGTTGTCGGCGATTCGAACAAAATCAAAGAATTCCACGCAAACTTTTACGCCAGTGGATTGATTTGGCTAGGTTGTCGCCGTCCGCTTCCAATTTGCAGCCGTTAAAATACGTTATTTCAAGCGATGCACAAACCAATGCCAAAATCTTTTCCACCTTAAGCTGGGCAGGTTATCTCACCGATTGGCCAGGCCCTGCCGAAGGAGAGCGTCCGGCGGCTTACATCGTGATTCTTGCCGATAAAAATATTAAATTTCCGATCGACTGTGATCACGGAATTGCCGCGCAAAGTATATTATTGGGCGCCGTTGAAAGCGGATATCGAGGCTGCATCATCGGTTCGGTTAAACGTCCCGAACTGAAAAGGCATTTGCAGCTTCCCGATTCTTTGGAGATTCTATTGGTATTGGCATTAGGTAAATGTAAAGAAAAAGTTGTGCTGGAAGCTGTCGATTCTGATGGTGATATTCGTTATTGGCGCGATGAACGGGGCGTGCATCATGTGCCCAAACGCGGTTTGGATGAAATTATTGTGAAAGAATATTAGAACTAACGAGAAAGGTTAAGGTTTAAAGATCAAACGGTTAAATCGTTAAATCGTTGAATTGTTGAATTGTTGAATGGTGGGAATCGTTATCCGTGTATTCGTATATTCGTAAAGCGGTGGCTGGCGTCAGGCCATGCGCAAATGAGAAATTTTCGCTTCGTTTGGACATGTTCCCAGTTACCAGTTCCCAATTTCCAGTTCCTAATTTTGGGCGGAATCGTATTGAGGAACTGGTAGACCACTCATTGCACAAATAATGGTTTCCGATTAACCAATAACGCATACACGAATAACGATAAGCCCAGTTCCCAGTTCCAAACTTTAATTCTCGGGACTACTCGACAACCGGTCGCGCAATTTCATGTTCATAATAAAAAAATTGTGAAATTCGCGAGACGACTTAATGGTTTTACGAAATTTTCTCAAAAAATTGTACACGTGCAAAAACGCGGCACAATTAAATTCTAAAAAAGAAATAAGGAGAACTGTGATGAAGCTCCGAATATTTTTTATCGTTTTAATCGGTTTGTTTGCATTTTCATGCCAGAAAAAGAATTTATCGGACTACCAAAAAATGGTGGATCAGGGGCAGTTTGCCAAAGCTCAAATGGCCATTAAAGAGCGCTTGAAAAGCGACAAAGGACTCAGTGATTCCGTAAGAACGGCTTTAAAATTCGAGCTCGAACGCATGCGGCGCATACGCATGGATTTTACCAAAACCCAAAAACAAGTTTTGGATTTTATCAAACGCTATGTTCCGCAAGCGACGGTAAAAGATTTACGCCGATGGGAAAAAGAGCATTTATTGGAGTACAAAATCATCGACGGCAAAAAATGGTATTTCAATCAGGCGGCGCGAAACTTATTTCGGTTGGATGCTCGGTTGAAAAAAATATGGCAAAAGGCCCATCCCGATGAAAATAAGAATAAATTCAATTTGGATGCCCATATTAAACAGGTAATGGAAGATTGCCTGCACAGCGGTTTGCCCTATGCGGATCCCGTTCGTTTGCGCATCCGTTATTCCATAAGTGTGCATCCCGGTCAGGTGCCGCGCGGAGATACCATCCGCTGCTGGATTCCGTTTCCTCGGGAAATCCCGCACCGTCAGCTCAATATTAAAATCCTAAGAACGGATCCTTCGGCCTATATATTGGCTCCCAATAATTATTTGCAACGCACAATCTATTTTGAAAAGCCCAGCGCCGGAAATGACACCACTCACTTTTCCGTCACGTACGAATACACCAGTCAGGGTGTTTTTGTCAATATCGATCCGAAGAATGTGGAACCGGTTGATCCGAACGGGCCGCTCAAGGAATATTTGCAGCAACGACCTCCGCACATTGTTTTTTGGGATACGCTGAAAACTTTATCCAAACAAATTGTGGGCAATGAAACCAATCCGTATCGAATCGCGCAAAAAATATTTGCCTGGGTAGATTCCAATATTACCTGGGCCTCGGCGCGTGAATATTCGACCATCCGGCATTTGGGGTTGTACCCGGTGCTAACGCGGCACGGAGATTGCGGGATTCAAACCCTGCTGTTTATTACTTTATTACGAATGAATGGCATTCCGGCACGTTGGCAAAGCGGCTGGGAATTTCAACCGCCTCATGATAGTATGCACGATTGGAGTATGGTCTATTTTAAACCGTACGGTTGGGTTCCTGCCGACGTAACTTACAGTTTGCGTAAAAGTGATGACCCGAAACTTAAATTCTTTTATCTAAATGGGATGGATAGTTATCGGCTGATTTTTAATGATGATTTCGGTCGGGAATTTTATCCGCCTAAAAAGTTTTTCCGCTCCGAAACGGTTGATTCCCAGCGCGGAGAAGTGGAATGGCAAGGCGGGAATCTTTATTTCAATCAATGGGATTGGAAGATGGAATGGAAGATTATTGATTGAAGATGAAAGATGAAAGATTAAAGATGAAAGAGCATTGGCTTTGATGGAGCGATTTGCTGATCTTTTTCTTCGCTTAAAATTTAAGGAATGCAAAGTTTGGCCTTGGTCTGAAAATAATAAAACGACCAAACGGCTTTTGGACTTTATAATTCAGGAACAATTTAAATTTTAGAGGAATAACAATGGATGCAAAACATGCAGTCGCCATTATCGGCGGAGCAGTGGCCGGTTCGGAAGCGGCCCATCAATTAACCGCCAAGGGTATTCCCTGTGTGGTCTTCGAGCAAAACGCTTTGCCTTACGGGAAAATGGAAATCGGCTTACCTAAATGGCATTTTAAATTGCGTGATCGTCAGGAAAAGATTATTGATGAAAAATTGAGCCATCCTTTGGTCGATTTTGTGCCCAATGTGAAGTTGGGGCGGGAATTGGATATTCATGATTTGATCGATAATTGGAAATTTTCTGCCGTGCTTTTGGCCATCGGAGCCTGGCGTGACCGCCCTTTGCCGATTGAGGGTATTAATGCTTACGTGGACAAAGGATTACTGTATCAATCGCAAATTACACAATGGTTCAACCATTGCCATGATCCTAATTACAAAGGTGTGCAGTACACCATTCCATATCGGAATGTAATCGTGATCGGCGGGGGACTGGCTTCGTTGGATATCATGAAAATTTTAATCATGCGTCAAATTTTACAAAGGTTGCAGGAACGGGGTATTGAATATGACGCCTTGCGGTTGGAAAAAATCGGTGTGCCGCAAAGTTTGGCAAATCTCGGTTTAAGTTGGGATGAGCTGGATATCGAAGCTCCGACTTTGTATGTGCGCTCTTCTTTAGAAGATATGCCTTTGGTGCCTTTACCGGACGATGCCACGGAAGCTCAAATTCAAAAGGCCAATGAAACAAAACGCAAGATGATGGCCAAATTGCAGGAAAAATTTCCGTTTAAATTGAGAACCAACATGCAGGCCGTTGATAAAATTACGGAAGACGGGCGTTTGACCGGTCTGATCATGCAAAAAACCCAAGGTGAGGGGGAGACGTATTCAACAATTCCCGGCACCGATGAAGAAGTACGCAGCGAATTGTTGGTGGGTAGCATCGGTGCTATTCCCGAACCGTTACCTGGCATCCCTATGAAAGGTGAAATTTTCGACGTTGTGGATTATAACAGCGGCAAAATCAATCATTTTAGCAATGTGTTTGCTTTGGGTAATGCCGTCACCGGTCGCGGTAATATCCGGCAATCCATGTTGCACAGCAAGCAGGTTACGGAAACGATCGTAGATAATTATCTCTCATTGGATGAAGATGATTACGCCAAAATTTTTGATGCGCGCAACGAGCAGGCCGAAAAACGGGTCAGCTTTATTTTGCAATCCATTGAAGAGCAAAAACCGCTCAGCGAGGCGGAACTGCGCTACATTAAAGAAAGAACCGAAGCATTACAAAAACAGGTCGGCTATTCCGGCGATTACCAAAAGTGGATTCAAGCCCATCTCCCTGTACGTTTGGAAAAAATAGTAGGATTCGAATAATGCGCGAGAAAAACAGCACAACCGTTTACTCCACCGATCCCAACTGGCGGCCCGAAGCGCAAAATGAAAGGCGACAACCGCAAAAACAGGGTGTTGTGTATTTGCGACGTGAGACAAAAGGACGCGGGGGTAAAACCGTTACCATTATTGACGGACTAACAGGGAATTTAAAGCAATGGAAAAAAGAATTGCAGAGACTCTGCGGATCGGGAGGCACGGTTAAGGGAAACGTTATTGAAATTCAGGGTGATCATCGCAATAAAATTTTCAAGTACCTTGAAACCAAAGGCATTCGATGCAAATTAGCTGGCGGGTAAAAGTTCGAAAGTATGGAATTGATTTTTAGGCCGAACATTCTTTAAGAGCCGTTATTTAAAATATAACGGCTCTTTTCGGGTAAGTCGATTAAATGGGTTTAATCCAAATTCTTTTTTAATTTTTCGATTTCTCTGATAGGTAACTTGGTAACTTTAGCCACAAACTCCACGCTCGATCCTTCTTTTAACAGCTCGATTGCAGTATCGATTATGGCATCTTGTCTTCCTTTTTGCATTCCTTCCTGGATACCTTCTTGCCGACCTATTTGCTTTCCGTCCAAAAAGCCCTTTTGAATACCTTTTTGCAGGCCTTTATTCTCCCATTTCTTGCGCATCTCGATTAAAGTTTCTACAATCATGGTATATTCACTCCCTTCACTAATTATTTCCTCAAAATTTACCTCAGTCTTGGTTGTTCGCTTAAAAAGCATTTCAAACCAATCGCCAAAGCGAGTCAATAGTTCATTGTCCATCTCGGACTTGACAATCTCTACGATCTCTTTTAGAACGCTGTCCAATTCTTTTTCGTTTCGTGCATTCTCCAAAAGAAAAATGGCCGAAACCAAATTGTTGCGTAATTTGATCAAACTGCGTTTACTAAAGCTTCCGATGTCAATGGCAAAGTATTTAAAGCGAATCAAATATTCCCGCAGAGACGGATCGACCAACTCGATCATCTCTTGCAGGCTCCTGGCCGCGTTCCAGCGCTGTTTGCCGTTGTAAAGCAGCAGAGGAAAAACAACCGGCAAGCGTTTGTTCTTTTCTTTGGCAATGCGTTCCGCGTAGAAATTTAAAATATAACTGGCAAAACGCAAGGCCATGGTTTTATCAACGGTGGACTGAAACTCCAAAAGCAAGTACAGGTAAACTTCCGAACCCTTTTTAAGCGGCAGCTTCCAAATAATGTCCGCTTCTTTTTTCTTGAACAGGCGATCGATGAAGCTGACGGGTTCCAGTGTGATTTTGTCAAAGTCCACCCGTTCCACCCATTTCAGGCGGACGAAGCCCTGCAAAAGTTGTTTAACAAAGCCTTTGTGGCTAAACAGCTTCTTGTAGGAACGATCGTAGAAATCTTTGATTTCGTCGTTTTTACGTGCCATGGTAAGAATATAAAACAACAGAAAACAATGTCAAGTTTTTGTCGTTCTCGAATGATGGTTTTTATTTATGAGCTCAAAAAATATTCCAACACAATAATAAAAAAGCCCCGAAAGATCGGGGCTTTTGAATTTGTTTTGCAAGTTTTGCTTTATTGCTTTGCAGCCATGCGACCGCCCAAATGTTTGGCTAAGAATTTTTCCATGGCGCCGTAAAAATCGAACCGATTCTCTTCATTATGAAAACCGTGTCCTTCGTTTTCTTTTACCATGTATTCCACTTCAACGCCGCGTTTGCGCAAGGCCTCGACCATTTGATCGGATTCGGCTTTATTCACACGCGGGTCATGAGCGCCCTGGGCAATGAACAGCGGAGCTTTAATTTGATCGGCATGTAATACAGGAGAAGCTTCCGCCAGCAACAAGCTGTCCTTCTTGGGATCGCCGACCATTTCATGGAACATATCCAAATACGGTTTCCAATAAGGCGGAATGGTATTCATGAAGGTAAACAAATTGGAAACGCCCACATAATCCACGCCGCAGCAATAGAGATTCGGCGTAAACGTCAATCCGGCTAAAGTAGCGTAACCGCCGTAAGAACCGCCATAGATAGCAATACGTTTGGGATCTGCGATGCCTTTTTTGATGAGCCATTTGACGCCGTCCGTAATGTCGTTTTGCATGGTTTTGCCCCATTGCTTAAAGCTCAATTCCCAAAACTTTTTGCCATAACCCGTGGAGCCTCTGTAATTAATCTGCAGGACTGCGTAGCCTCGATTGGCCAGGAATTGCACTTCGGGATTGAATCCCCAAATATCGCGTGCCCAAGGGCCGCCGTGCGGATTAACGACTACAGGCAAATTCTTCGGTTCTACGCCTTTGGGTAATGTCAAATAACTATGAATGGTCAAACCGTCGCGTGATTTAAACTGAATGGGTTTCATATCAGCCATGTACTGTTCCTTAAGCCAGGGACTTACATCGGCTAACTTCTTCAATTTTTTGGCATTCAAATCGTAAAAATAATACGAGCCTAAGGTTTTGTCACTGTAAGTGCGCACCATGGCCTTGTCTTCGTTGCAGTTCATGCTGGTAACCACCACTTCGTAGCCGGGCAATTTCGATTCCAATTCTTTTTGTAATTGCTTCCGTTGCTCGTCGAAAAAGTGGTAATGACGCTTGTCCGTGATGTAAACCACGCCGGTAATGACTTTGCGCTTTTTGGATTTTAATAAGGTGGATACATCCACTTCCGGGTTTTGATAAATGATTTCGGTTTCTTTGGCCGTGGGCAAATCAAACTTAACAATGGCGGTTTTATCGCGACCCAAATTGGAAGCTGCGTAAATCACCTGATCGTTATCAAAGGTAAAAAACAACGGCTGCATGGTTTCTTTAAATGAAGTCGTTAGAATGGTTTTAAACGGTTTGGAAGGATCTTTGCGATACAACAGACTGGTATTTACTCCATCTGTGGTTGTGGCCAGGCGAATGTTTCCTTTCCAATCGGTAATCCATTGACTGATGTTGCCGGGATTTTGCGCGATCATTTTCATTTTGCCGGTGTTGATATTAATACGGTAAGCATCGAACACGCGGGGATCACGTTTGTTCATTTGAATGATCATCTCGTTGGGATTGTCTTCCAGATCATCCACTATTCCCACACGCACTTTGTCGAACGGAGTAAGAATTTTAAAATTGGAACCGTCAATATTAACGCCGTACAATTTGTAATTTTCATCGCCGTTTTTATCCTGAACATAAACGATTCGCTGATTGTTAGCCCAGGCAAATCCGGCAATATCGCGTGCTTCGGCACTAGTGATGCGGGTTGCGGTCGTATCACCCACTTTTTGCACAAACACATTTAATCGTTTGTGCCATGGTTTCAAAAAGGCAAAATGTTCACCGTCCGGTGATAATTGGAAAGATACTTTCGTCGGATTACGAAAGAAATCTTTCATAGGAATGAGCGGCGGCATTTGTTCCTTTTTGGTCGCAGTGCAGGAAAAAATCAGAGAGAGGCTGAAAAGAACAAGCAATGCCGGTAAAAATTTTCGGTACATAAATCCTCCTTAAAGATTGAGTTGATTTTATAAATTGATCAAACGCTTTTTAAGATACGCAATTTACGTAAGAAAGTTACTTCTATTTGTGGCAAATCCCATTTTTTTCGATTTAAAAAACAGCGGTAAATGAATGTTACGGAATTTTTAAGTTAAATTAAGTTAAAATCAACGCTTCCCGAAACGTTTTGTAAATGCTCTTTTGGTGTTGCTGATTACCTTAATACTTCACGGCGGGGCGCGGAACTACTACAATTGAAATGTAGTGGGTCGTCCGTTCTTTGAGTCAATGGAAACATCCTTTGGCTGTTGATCAACACATTAGCGAATAAACAGCAATTTACGGGTTAAGGTTTTTCCTCCTGATCGCAAACGCAACAAATACATACCCGAAGGCATTATCTGGCCGTGAGCATTCCTTCCGTTCCATTTCAAACGATGTAAACCGGCGCTCAGTTTTTTATTTTGAAGGACTCTGATCTTTCGTCCTGTCACATCAAACAATGCCGCCTGTACATTTGCCGATCGGGGTATGGAATATTCGATCTGAATCGCGCCGTTAAACGGGTTCGGATAGCAATTCACCAGTTCAAAAGTTTTAATGATGTCCGTACTTTTTTGATCAATTCCGATAACATAAGGCGTTGTAATTTGCATATCATCAAACCATAAGTTTGTTCCGCTCATATCGCCATATTCATTCACGATTTCAAAACGATCGATTGCCTGCCAATCGAATTTTCCATGCGGATTGAACCAACCGTTATCCCAAGACCCGCCTTCAATGAAATCCGATAATTTGATGCGGATATTTTGCCAGGTACCGTCCCAATGAAGTGACGAAGCATTAATGGTGGCTTTCATGCGCCATGGATGATCATCCGGGTCTTTGGTTTTGGTGTCCACAAAACGCACGTCAAAAGAAGCGGCTTTACCTTGCGCTTTTACCCAAAAGTCCAACACAAATCCCTTGTCTTTCAAAACGGACAAATCTTTATCGGGTACAAAATCGAATCCTATGGAAGCGTACTGTGCCGCGTCGCTCCAATACAAACAAAATTGGCCGTTATGCGGATTCGAAGAATCGTAATAGTCAAGATTCCCTTGCCAATTATTGTTGATTGCATTAATATGCCGCCCAAAGGCATCGGAATACAAATTGAACTCTATGCTATCGGGACGCATTACGTATTCTTTTTGCGGCGGAACATTCAATCCGAGCGCCTTTAGCAAGGGCACATTCAAGTCGTAATCGAACAAAGCATTCGATCCTTTTTCAAACAAACCGAATCCGCCGGTGTAATCCCAGGTGGTAAAAGGTACATCATATTGTTTCAAATAGTCATTTACAATTTGGTACCAAATTACCCGATCGGTCGGATTGCTGTTACGCATGTACACGCCCAATTCTCCGCAAAAAATCGGTACATTTCGTTCCTGCGCAAAACGGATGGCAATATCCAACTGGCTGCGTACGTAGCCGACTGTGCCTTTGTTTTGATAATCGTTCAAAGCACCCTCGATCCACGTTCCTTTCAAATCCGGCGGGCAATCGGGCATGCGGGAATCCACGTAAGGGAAGGGCACACCGGCCAGTGAAGTCATCGGTGGGGAAGTCCAACTGGCGCCCTGATGCGTAAATAAAAACGGTTCATAAAAATGAAAGGTGTAAATTAGATTACTGTCGCTGTAAACAGGCATATACTGCAAATTTTGATAACTATTCCAACCTGCCGGTCCGATGACAATGATGTGCACCGAGTCAATGGCGCGAATGGCAGCAACCACTTGTTGTTGAATGTTGTTCCATGAGTCGTCAGCAATTCCGTGCGGCTCGTTGAGAATTTCGTACAAAACATGATCCGAGCGATTCTTAAAGTGTGAAGCCATTTGCTGCCAAACGGGAATAAGTATGTCTCCGATATTGGGAGCCGTACTAACGGAAGGGTCAAAAGAATGGTTGTCTAAAATCAGGTACAGATTCAAATCTTCCGCCCAATCGACAACCTGATCTAAAAATGAAAAAAGCAGGGGATCGATTGTGTAGTTTGGTGCACCTGTTGTCATGTCATGTAAATTAATGGGTAAGCGGATAACATCACATCCCAATTTTTTAATATTTTCCAGATCTTGGCGGTCAAATTTATTAAATTGAATTTGATGGGCGGATTGGGCTTGAAACCAATTCGTTAAATTGACTCCCTGGCGGAAGGGTGTTCCACCGTAAACAGCCACGGCAATAACAAAGCTTAAAATCAAAAAACGTTTCATGAAGAAATCTTTCTTCTGTTTAAAATAAAATCGATAAAATGCAAATAGCACTTTTTTTAACACATTCTCCCAAGTCGATTTTAAAATAATTACCAACCGTTGAAAATGCAAACATCACGGTAAAAAATTCCTTGCGTGTAATTTGTGAATTACCTATGTTTAAGCTGATATTTTTGAGGTGTAATGCCATGACGTTTGTGAAAAAAGTGAATCAATGGGTTGCCAAAGCCGAACTGTGGATTTTGATTCTAATTGTTTTGGTGATGGTTTTTATGGCGGCCCTGCAAATTATTTTACGAAAATTTTTTCATTCCGGAATTTTATGGGGCGATATTTTCCTGCGCCAATTGGTGCTTTGGGTCAGTTTTATCGGTGCTTCGCTGGCTACCAAAGATAATAAACACATAAACATGGATCTGCTGGGCAGGGTATTAAAGGGCCGATGGAAGGCTGCAGCGGAAATTTTAGTGCACTTGTTTTCAAGTTTTATTGCCTATTTGCTGATGATGGCCTCCTGGCATTTTGTTCAATCGGAAATCGAGTTTGCTTCCACCGTATTTAATAATGTACCCTCTTGGTATTTTGAAATTATAATGCCCATCGGATTTGGTTTGATGTCCTTGCGTTTTTTACTGAATGCCGTATTTAGCGCCGAAGCATTTTTCCGTTCGGAGGAACGCGCATGATTACGACGCTGGGCATTATATTAGGATTGCTTTTACTTACCGTTCTGGGTGCGCCGCTCTTCATTATTATTTCATCCATTGCTCTTTTGGCATTCCATATCGCGCAAATCGACAGCAGCGCCGTAATTATTGAATTGTATCGTTTAACCAGTCAGCCGGTCTTTTTAGCCATTCCCTTGTTTACCTTTGCCGGTTATTTATTGGCGGGAAGTAATACACCCAAACGTCTTTTTAATTTATCAAGGAATTTAATCGGTTGGCTGCCCGCCGGACTTGCCATAGTTGCGTTGGTTTCTTTGGCCCTGTTTACGGCCTTTACCGGCGCGTCCGGGGTGACGATCATTGCCCTTGGCGGTTTACTGTATCCCATGATGCTGCAGGAAGAGTATCCTGAAAAATTTACGCTCGGTTTGATTACGGCTTCCGGTAATTTGGGGTTGCTATTTCCGCCTAGTTTGCCCATCATCCTTTACGGGTTGGTAGCCCAGGTTTCCATTAATCAGTTGTTCATCGGAGGTATTATTCCGGGAATATTAATGGTCGTTCTTCTTTCCGTTTATGCGATCTTTTTTTATCGAAAAAAAATTCAAAAAAAGGAGCGTTTCAAACCGAGTAAGGCGCAATTATGGCAGGCCATTAAAGATTCGGCATGGGAAATTCCTTTGCCTATCCTGATTATTGTCGGTATTTACGGAGGCTGGTTTACGGCCACCGATGCGGCCGCTGTAACCGCGATTTATGTGTTCATTATCGAGGTCTTTATTTACAAGGATGTTTCTATCTTCGGGGACTTGCCGAAGATAGTGGAAAAAAGCATGATCATGGTCGGTGGAATCATCGTTATTTTGGCCGCCGCATTAGGATTGGCCAATTATCTGATCGATGCGCAGATTCCGGCTAAAATTTTAGGCAGCATGCAGCATTTCGTAAAATCGCCTTTGGTTTTTCTGCTGTTTTTGAATCTCTTTTTGCTCATTGTCGGCGCATTAATGGATATTTTCTCAGCAATTATGGTGATAGTTCCTTTGCTGATACCGATTGCCCAATCGTTTGGTATTAATCCCGTGCATCTTGGCATTATTTTTATGGTTAATTTAGGCATCGGCTATTCCACACCGCCAATCGGCATGAACCTGTTCATTTCCTCCATGCGCTTTGATCGATCCATTACTTTCTTGTATCGTGCGGCTTTGCCTTTCTTGCTTATTTTGCTGATCGCATTGGCCCTCATTACGTACATTCCCGCTTTGACCCTTGCCTTTCTGTAAACTTAAAAATTTGCTTAGGTCCGAAGGACTTGAGCCGTTTTCCTTAATCGGTGATTGGGATTAAAGCGTGCGTCAAACCAAATTCGAAAAACTACCCGAATTTTAAAATTTATTCATTAATGTGTACATTTTTTCGTCAAATCCGCGTCATATCGTGCATACATCGGATAAAAATTAATGAAACATCGAATTATTCCGATCGTAGATGATGTAAGCACTTCTTTGAACACCTCTTAAGCTTTGCTTTAGAGGCTCCCTGAGACCGGCATGTTTAGCATGCCGGTTTTTATTTTTGCGCCGTCAGGAACTAAAAGACAAACTTCACGTTAATAAAATGACAGGAGAAAAAAGACTTCCGGTTAATCGTCGCCTGCTTGCCGAAATGGAAATGAGAAGTTGTTGTATGAAATTTCTTGACAAAAACGGAAGGGGAATAAGTGAGTCGGAAATTGACCACTTTATTAAAAATTCAAAAAAAGTATCCGAATAAAAATAAATAAACCAATAGTCCGGCCCAAAACACAGTGAGCCATAATATCGGATACATCAAATTTATCATATAGGAGGACAAACAAAATGAATCAAATCGTACTATTGATTCAAAAAATCCAAAAATTGCCCTCCTGGTTCAATGGGTTAACCGCCTTATTTCTTTGCTTTCTTATAGGATACATCGATTCCATTACTTCTGTTAATTTGTTCATACTGTATTTGTTCCCGGTTAGTCTGGCTATTCTATTGACAACGGTTGAGATGGGTATTCTCGTTTCTGCGGCCTCGTTTATTATCTATTTCGGTTTGAATTACCTTTACACTC
>JALWEA010000170.1 GCA_027039465.1 Calditrichia bacterium
GTTATTATACAAGATAACTTCCTGGCGCAATCAACATGTGGCAATCTAATAAATATCTGGAAAGTCGCCGGTATACCGGATTTCCTGCAAATGGACAATTCGATTTCTTTTTGGGGGAGCTTACGCATGCCAAACGCCCTTGGCAAAGTTATTCGTTTATGCCTCTCACTTGGTCTTCATCCCCGTAAAAGAGCCTTGGAGAAATGGAATTGTAGAATATTTTAACAAGACTTTTCAATCGGCTGTTTTAATGAAAAAATACAGAAACATCGAAGAACTGAAAAAAGTGCTTCAACTTTTTGTGACATCCATAATCAGACACATCATTACAGTTCACAAAATGGTATAACGCTTATTGAAGCTATGAAAAAATATGGGCATCCGTGGCATATTTTGGAAGATTATCAGATGCCGCAAGGTGAAGTTGAGATCGAAGAAGGTCAAATCTACATTATCTGTTTTATAAGAAGCGATCTGAAGTTCAATCTATTTGGAGTCTCATTCCCTGTGCCGGAAAAACTGATGTATCATTTTGTGATGGAAGTAATTCTTACAGCAGAGCATAAACTGAAAATTTTCAAAGAACAAAATTTTATTACAGAGTTTTCTTGTAAAATTCTTTAAATGGAGTTAACAATATTATGCTATTTATCATTTAAACCTATTTCGAAAGGCACGCAAATAAAACCTATTTAGGTGGCTTGATGAAAAGGTCACTATTCAAAATGTCAATAGAGCGATAGATATTGATGACATGATCTTCCACATTTATGTTAAATTTATGTTAAGATGTATGTAAGAATTTTAAACGTAATTATAAAATTTTAATTATTTTTTATAAGTTTAATCAATTTTTTAAATAAAGTCAAAAATTAATCTTATTGATTATATGTTTTTCAAAATTTCATTTCTTAAGAGCTCTGCAATTCAAAGGCAGTAAACCCTCTTTACGGTTTAAAGTTATTGCTCAAACGGTAAATGATTCTCCGCAGGAATTGAGTCTTGAAGAATAACTGTAATTTATCGACGATGACGAATTGGTGGAAATCACGCCCGAATCCATCCGCATCCGTAAAATGATTTTGGACGCGCAGAAACGGCGCCGCGCCAATGCGGAGAAGCCGGGAAAGAAGAGTGCGTAAAAAGAGAATAATTCAACCGGCCGGCATGCCGGTAATCTGATTTGTCGCGTTTGAATACACTTCAAAATTGCAAAAAACCGCAGGCGAGGTAAATTAAGTTTGATTGGCGTAATAGCAATTTACTTGAATACATCCTTTGCTTTTAATAACTGATGGCCTTCAAATACAGTAAGAATTTCTATTTGGTCTTTTGATATTCTGTACACAATCCGATATGTTTTCTCAAAAACTTCCCGAATCTCATTTCTTGAAAATTCCGGCACAATTCTTCCTTTATAAGGAAAGTCTTTAACCTTCTCGCCACGATCAATTAGTCTGTTAATGAACTTCACCGCACGATCGGGATTGTCTCTTGAAATGAACTGTTCGATGGCGATTAGTTGCCTTAATGCTTCTTTTGACCAAACTACCTTCAACCGGATTTTCTCGCTGCTCTTTGTTTTTTAAGCTCCTTCTTTAATTGCTCCGAATCAAGAAGGTCGCCTGAATTTATATCAGCTAAGCCTTGATTTACCGAATTTATAAACCGTTCGGTGTACATCAAATTATCAAATTCTTCAGGTGAAAGAACAACGGCGGCAGGCTTTCCGTTTTGGGTGATAATCAAAGGATGTCCGGTATCTTTGGCAATATTTAGCCACTTCGTTATATGGCTCTTAAATTCACCAATTGGTATTATGTCCGTTGAAATATTTAACTTCATATTTAGTCCTAAAATAGTATTGAATTTTGTCTAAATATAATATATCAAAATCAAAAGGCAAATTTATAACAAAAAAAGAATTGTTTTGCCAGCTAGTGCTTTAGCCGCAGCGCAGAGCGCGTGAAAATACTATCCCCTGTTTTTAGCGCGCCTTCTTTTATAACAAGCGACGTTCCCAATTGGCGCGATCATATTCCCAAATCGCAAGATCGACTTCTTGGGCAGGCCATTTTAATCCTGATTTGACAGTAAAAAAGTTGTAATCATCTTTATCTACAATGAGTTGCATTTAATTCAAATTTAAATAGTTGTCCCTACAATAACAATAGGGGTACGAGGTGCCCTTTAGTCCTCAAATTTATTTGTGGGAACTGTTATGTAAAAATCAAGAGAACAGATTTTCAATTCTTCCATTCAACGCGCAATGTTTCCCAAGGAGTATATTCAATTAGTATGATTTTTCGAGAATCATCCGGGTAATGTTTACGCTTATATTTTAGCATCAACGAGATTATTTCTTCAATATCTGTTGATATAAGCTTTCTCTTTTTTTGTCTTTTTGAACCCGGAAAATCAGCTATTTTTTCCAACAATTGAGAACCGGTCATGTAGTTGCTATCCATTGTATCCCTATTCCAAGCAACGTGTGCTAAAAACATCAACAGATGCATTAATTCCGATTCTTCATATTCTTTCTTCCTGAAACCAATCTTTGCTATTTCAATTATTATTTCCGAAAGTTTTCTTTCGTTAAATTTTATCTTTGGAAAAATTATACTTTTGATTCTTTCTTCCAATTCCGGCGTTGGAGTCCAAGTGTACTTATTTTTATATTTATCTTTGGCAAAATCATGGGGTGCATCAATTACATTTGCCGGTTTGTCTATTGAAGGCAACATTGAAGACATTATTGCCATTATATCATAATCTAATTCGGTTTTAAAATTAGTATCAATTCTGCCATTACTATCAATCTTTAAAATACCATATTGTATGTCAATGATTTTTACCGGTTTTCTATTTACATTTTCAATAATAACCGTAACGTATTTTATGGTCTTGTTAGCGTATTCTTTTAGAGATACGGAAGGGTCATTTTTAAAAAGCTTATCAAATTTTGAATTCGGAATTCTATTTAATGTATCTGAATCTACATTGTATATAAAATGTCTTAAACCAATTCCCACAAAAAATCCTTTCAATGAATTATTTTTTACTTTACGCAAATTTATAAATCAATTATTGAAAGTAAAAATTAAAAAAATTGCCAGACTTGCAAAAGACTCAAACGCGTTTTTCGCCAGATTGCTCGGTGAGTTATGAACCACTATATTGTTATTTAAAATTCAATTTAAAGAATCCGAAACCAAATATTTCAATAGTTGTCACATTATAGCGTGATTTAATCGTAGGCAACCCTGCCTGTAATTTGATAACAATTTTTCAAGTTTATTTTTCATATTCTAAAAATGCTAAAATACATTGGCAATTGCAAATTTTACACAGGTGTCTATTATTATTATTGAAACTTTTGAAAAATGCCGCGATTTCAGGATCTTTCCAATTTTTAAATATTCAATGCTGATCTCTACTCACACATCAATCATGGCTAAGTCTATGGTGGCCACCAGATTATGTCCCCTTCTCTTCGAAGAAGAAAGGGGGAATGAGGAGGTGAGTTAAACTTGGTTAATTAATTTTCAAAGGTTTCATTAATAATTATCTCTATTCTGCATATTCTTTGGGTACGTTAGAGTATAACCAACTTTTCAGCGAAAATCAAAAATAAGTCGTTGGTATTGATCATACGGTTTACTAAATTGCATTACTTCAGAGAGCACTACAGGCAAAAGGTGGCAACAGTTCTTCAATCATTTAAAGTTGCGATTTAAATTATCGCGTAAATTTTCCTTGAAATAAGGAAAATAATGTATTATATTTACCTTAAAAGAAGGTAAATATGAAAGAGATATTTAAAACCATCATTTCCGATTTCCAGAATATCCTTCCGATGAAGGATGTAAAGCAAAGGGATATTCAAATTCCTTTGGATTCCAAAAAAATTATTTCCCTGACAGGACCGCGGCGTAGTGGAAAGACCTATTTGTTTTATTTCCTGATCAATCAACTGTTGAAAAAAGTTCCTGCCAATCAAATTATTTATATCAATTTTGAAGATGAGCGTTTGAACATCGGCAGCGAGCATTTGCAACTCTTATTGGAAGCTTACTTTGAACTGAATCCTAAAATAACAACTACCGATATCTATTTTTTCTTTGATGAAATTCAAGTTGTACCCGGCTGGGAAAAATTTGTTCGACGCATTTATGACACGGTGAGCAAACACATTTTCATTACCGGTTCATCTGCAAAAATGCTTGATCAGGAAATAGCTTCTTCTTTGCGTGGGCGTCATTTGGTCTATCATCTTTATCCTTTGTCTTTCAAGGAATATTGTAATTTTAATGAAATTGAGCACCATGATATTTATAGTACCCGCAAACGTGCTCTGCTCTTAAATCAGTTTAATTACTATTTACAGAACGGTGGGTTTCCGGAATTATCGTTTATTCAGCCGGAATTAAGGTTGAAGACATTGCAATCCTATTTTGATGTTATGATTTTTCGGGATATTATTGAACGATATGGAATTCGTCAAATAGTCTCTCTTAAATACTTTATAAAAAAATTATTTGAATCCATTTCATCCGAATTTTCAATTAATAAAATATATAATGAATTAAAAAGTATGGGCATTCGTATTACGCGTGATCGCTTGTATGATTTTTTGGATTACGTTACGGATGTATTTTTGTTTTTTGTTACCTATCCCTATCAAAAATCACTAGTAAAAAGTCAGATGTCCAATAAAAAAATTTACGCAATCGACAACGGACTGGTTAATGCGGTTACTTTTAGCTTTTCCAATGATTATGGAAAATTGTTGGAGAATATGATGTTTTTGCATCTTTTAAGAAATGGCAACGAAATTTTCTTCATTAAAAACGGCTTCGAATGTGATTTCATACTTTTCGATCGCGATCAAATTAAGAAGGTGGTTCAGGTTTCCTATTCTCTATCAAACATAAAAACAAAAAAACGTGAGCTCCAGGGATTACTTAAAGCAATGGATTTTTTTGGAATAGATCATGGGCAAATTATTACTTATAATGAAAAAGAAGAACTCACCATTAATGAAAAAACAATTCGGATTACGCCTGCATGGCTTTATTTATTAAACGCAGACTAAGCACTCCCTGATTTTTTAACCGGCTGCTGCTAATCAATTTTCCTAAAAATATTTTCATTTAAATTTGGATAATTTACCAGTAAATGGTAAATTATCTACCAATAATCGGTAAATTATCATAGGATGCACGAATGCTACAAAGACGAATTAAATCCAAGATTGTAGATGCATTGAATTTCAGTCCGGTCGTATTTTTGGCAGGAGCAAGGCAAACCGGGAAAAGTACGCTCGCACAAGCCATTGCCAGAGAAAAAAATCTACAGTATGTTACTTTAGACGATTTAACGATATTACAAGCGGCCAGAAGCGATCCCCAAGGCTTTATTTCATCTTATGCTCGCCCGATCATCATTGATGAAGTTCAAAGAGTTCCCCAACTTCTTTTGGAAATTAAACGTCGGGTAGATGCCGATCGTAAACCCGGGCAATTTTTTCTGACGGGATCGGCCAATGCTTTAATGTTGCCCAAAGTGGCAGATGCCCTGGTCGGCAGAATCATCATTTTTACCTTATTCCCTTTTTCTTATGATGAAATCAACGGTTTCCAAAATAGAATTCTTGATCAATTATCCGCTGGTATCCGATTGGGTAATTATCCCGAATTCAGCAGAAAAAATTTAATCGATTCAATCTTAACCGGCGGTTATCCAGAAATATTGAAAATTAAAACATTAAGGCAAAAACGCTTGTGGTTTCAATCGTATATTTCCACCATTTTACAACGGGATATTCGCGACCTTTCTAAAATAGAAGGAGTTTATGAATTGCCCCGCTTGTTATCCTTCCTGTCTTATCAGGCCGGCTCGCTAATGAATCTGAGCAATCTTTCGCGTGAACTTGGCATTCCATTAATGACTTTGAAACGCTACATCAGTTTACTTGAAACAATTCTTCTCATCCATCGCCTACCGGCATGGTTTTCTAATATCGGTAAACGCTTGATAAAGACCCCTAAAGTTTTTTTCAATGATAGCGGATTATTGGGTTATCTTCTGGGTATCGACGAATCTTTTGCTAACGATGGTAAATTATTTGGTCAACTTTTCGAAAATTATGTTTTTCAGGAATTAATAAAGCAAATCAGTTGGAGTAATCAATTGTTCGAATTATTCTATTTTCGTACGGCAAGCGGTAAGGAAACGGATTTTGTATTGGAAACCCAAAAACGCGAACTCATTGGCATTGAAGTTAAATTCAAAGAAACCATTCAAAGCAAGGATTTTGACGGTTTAAGGGAATTAAAGAAATTAACGAAAAATCGTTTCAAAGCCGGGTATGTTTTGTTTTTAGGTAATAATGCGGTACCGTTTGGCGACAATTTATTCACCTTGCCCATAAGCGCATTTTTGGGGATTGAATAAAGGATAGACATGTAAATTAGATGACGCGAATTAAATTCTATCATTGTCGTTATTATTTTGTTACCATTACTTTGACCTATTTTTATTCCTTAATTTTTTTATTTCTTCATCAAAATCCGAAATATATTCCTTATCCTGAATGACACGAAATTTTTCGTATTCGCTTTCAGCAATTTTTTTTGCAATAGCGGCAGAAACTTTACCAGGATTGTTAAGAATATCGTATTGATTAAATTGTAGAAAAGCATCAAGTCGTGCGACCCAATCCTTCATTTTCATAGGAATATGCCTTTCCGCCTGTAACTCGGCATAGTCCAGAAACATACTTACGATCCTGTTTAAATTTTTTAATTCTTTTTCATTTAGGTAGTTTTTGGCAATCGTTACGTCTGATTTTAGAATTTTCCCTTTGGGAGCATTTTTCCAAGTGGTTAGTCCCATGTGCTTTTTTTTCGCATCTGCCCTTTGGGCTATAATTTCGGCAGCTGTTTGTCCGGTAATAGCCCAATGTAATTTATTTTGTACTGTTTGATAAAACTGTTTTGTTATTTCTGCTTGCGGGTTATAATCAATGCTGCATTGGGCATAAATATCTGTAATCTTTTGGTAAAAACGACGTTCGCTGGCACGAATTTCACGTATGCGCTCCAGCAATTCATCAAAATAATCTTTACCAAACAGCGTACCGCCCTGCTTTAAACGTTCATCATCCAATGCAAAACCTTTGATAATAAATTCACGCAATACGCGAGTGGCCCAAATGCGGAACTGGGTGGCAACTTTTGATTTAACGCGATAACCGACTGAAATAATCGCATCAAGATTGTAAAATTTCTGAGTTCTTCTTACTTTCCTACCCCCCTCCGTTCGAACTTGTAAGAAATCCTTACAAGTTGCCGCTTCTTCCAATTCTCCTTCAGCGTAAATATTTTTAAGATGTAGCGTAATATTCTGCGGCGTTGTTTTAAAAAGTTCGGCCATCATTTTCTGGGTTAGCCAAACCGTTTCTTCACGCACCAATACTTCCACTTTAACATCGCCCTGAGGAGCGGTGTAAAATATTATTTCAGAATTTTTCATATTCAATCTTCCTTCAAAAAAGCATTATTTCTTGTGATTAAGCTATAAATCATCTAAAAAATTACGATATCAAGACAATTATTGCTAATACCCGTTTTCTTTAATTACCACAAATAATGATTAATTTTACTTGAATTTAAAAAGCCATTATAATTTTTGATCCACTTCTAACGGCAATGTTTCATTCTCTCAGGCGACTGACCATTGGAGCAAAACAACAGCTTTGCTTAAACTACGCATCCATGAAAAAGCAATCTAACAATGCAGAAAAAAGATAATTCGGGGAATGCATTCATTCTTTCATATCCAATCATTCAAAAGCATCAAATTCAATTATGCGCTTCATCTTTACATATCATTTTTATAATGCCAAACGCATATTATTGTTGACTATAAAAAGTATAATGAAGTTTTTGGGGAAAATCAAAAAGAAGTATGTGCCGTTAATAACAGAGTTCCTTTTGTTATTGTAAAATTCTGCTCTCTTAACGAGGCCAACTAATAATCCAACAAAAAACTTGCCTTTGGATTCATTTTATTTTAAACTTGTCCCAATAATAGTTATGCTAAAATTGTAGTAATATACAATAATAGTAAGGGTATTTATGGATTACATTAAACGGGATTTGGAAGACGTCCTTAAAAAATTCCTTGATCTTCCCCAAATTATTGCCATTGTGGGGCCTCGACGTTCCGGCAAGACGACTTTAATTCAGCATCTCCAAGCCCAACTCAATGATAGCATTTATCTGAGTTTTGAAGATCAAAAAATTCTGACCTTGTTTAATGAAGATATTGATAGTTTCATTGAACTCTACGTTAAAAAATTCCGCTATATTTTCATTGATGAATTTCATTATGCCACCCAAGGAGGGAAGCAACTCAAATATGTTTTCGACTTTTATTCGGAAAAGAAAATTATTATCAGTGGGTCTTCCTCTTTGGATTTGCTGGTTAAAGCTATCAAGTATTTAGTCGGTCGCGTTGTGCATTTTGAGCTGTTACCCTTTTCCTTTAAAGAATTCCTGCGCGCCAAATCGGTTGATTTATTGGAACTACTCGAACAAGAAAAGATTCCGCCTAAAGAATCCCCCCTCCACGATACGCTATTTAAGCTTTGGCAGGAATATGTACTTTTCGGAGGCTATCCGGAAGTAGTTTTGCAATCGGATAAAGATGTAAAAATTAAATTATTGGAAGGCGTTTACAACACATACTTGCTACGTGAAGTACGTGATATCATTGGGTTAACCAATGATTTTAAATTTGTAAAGCTTATCCGGGCGCTTGCCCTGCAAATCGGAAATCTGATTAATTATAATGAACTGAGCGAAATATCCGGTTATGAATACCGCACCTTGAAAAACCGATTAAATATTTTGGAAAAAACGTACATACTTTCATTGGTGTTTCCGTTCTACCGAAATAAACGCACGGAAATCGTTAAAAACCCCAAAATCTATTTTTTGGACAGCGGACTACGCAATTTTATTATTGATAATTTTCAATCGCTTGATTTACGAATCGACAGTGGCGCCTTGTGCGAAAATTACATTTTAAACGCCTTGCAGAGAAGGTCATTAAAATTAAATTTTTGGCGGACTAAGAACAAAACGGAAATGGATTTTATTATTGAAAGGAGAGGTGAACTGGTTCCCATTGAAGTTAAATGTAACCGGAAAATGCATAAAATTCCCAAAGCCTTTTATTCTTTCAAAAACAAGTATGATTTTAACAACGGAATTCTTTTTTCTTTAACCGGACAAATCGAGAAAAAAAATCTCGATGAAACAACGGCCATTCATTTTATACCGATTTATTTTAGTGAATTCAATAAGATCATTCCTTAACGTATTTAATAATTAGAAACCTTTGAAAAAATATGGTGATTTAGGAATATTCGCAATTTTTAAATATTTTGCGTTTATCTCTTTTTCTTCACTATTCATGGCTATCCCTATGATGAACACCGGATTACGTCCCCCTCTTTTCGAAGAAGAGAGGGGGAATGAGGGGGTGAGTCGTTTATTGCAAATCAATTTTTCAAAGGTTTCAATTAAAATAAACGCCTTGCAAAACTTCTATTTCAAATACACCACCTTGCGGCTAACCGACTGACTTCTAACCTGAGCACGCAAAACGTAAATGCCGCTGCTCAGATTCCGTGCCTGAATCCGCACGCGATGCGTTCCTGATTGGTAATAGGAGTGCGCCAATGAACGTACCTTGCGTCCGTCAAGCGAATACAGTGTCAGGTTTACCATGGCCGCCTGCTTCAGGCTGAAGGTGCACACGGCCTGACTGTTAAACGGATTGGGATAAATTGCTTGGAGCGTAAAATTCCGCGGAATCGGTTTTTCCTTCATCGTCATGCCGGAAGTACCTTCCACTGTGAATTTCCACGGGCCTTTGTCGCCCACCAACGGTTTGCTGATGATTTTGCCGTTGTGCGCAAAAGCGGTTAAATAGTAAAAAACTTCCGAGTTGGCTGCCTGTCCAGGAATGGCGGTCACAAAACTGTCGTTGGCGGTGTAGGTCATTTTTAACGCTTGGAAACCGGTTGTGGTATCGGTTGTCCAATAAGTTAACACACTGTCGATGCCTGCCGAAGAGCGAACCACGGCGGCCACGGTGTAGCTGCTTTGCTGATCGGTAGCCGAACGGATTTTTGCATGGGCAATAAACACCGGATTGCGCGCGCCCAATTCATGCGTAATACAATGAATGGCGCCGTCCAATGCAATGATGTCGTCGCAATTGATGCCCACAATGCGGTAGCCAGGCAAAGCCTGCCGATAAATGCGCAGGGCCGTGGTGTCGTATTGTTCTTCGTACAAGGGAATGATCACGGTTTTATTGATGAATACACTGTTGGTGTACGTGCGGTAGTCGCCGCCCTGATCCGGATATAACCCGTTCTTGTCCGGCGGCATGGGAATGCGGATGATTTGGTAATCCCGGCCGTAACAGGTTTGGTAATTGTCCAGTAAATATTGAATATTCGCCTCGATCTGCGGCCCGTCGGATACACCGTCCGGATATTGTCCTACCAAAAGGCGTTCTTCATCCAGCAATTTCATGTGCATATCAATGTGGTGAATATCGTCGTAAGGAAGCGTATCGAATTTAATGTAGCGATCGATGCCCATGAATTGGTACATGATATCGTCGATTTCGGCTTCGGTTTTGTCCGAATTTTCATCCAAAATCAGCTTGGAAGAAAAGGCCGTGCCCAAGCCGTCCGTCATGTAATTCCCGCCGGTAGCCACCAAATCGTAAGGTGACTCGGTCATCTGATACAAAGGCACATTGTAGGCTTCGGCCATAGCGGCGGGTAGCACGTCATCGTTGGGTCTGGGACGATTGTAAATCCAGTCGTCAAAAAACAAACTGTCGGTATCTTCTTCGTAAACGGTGCTCGGCCCGTAGTCGCGGCACCAGATGGAATCGTACGGTTTAATTAAAAAAGTGATGCGCGTAATCGGCACGCCGTTGGCATTGAGGTAAGCCTTTACCTGATTGGAATCGCTGCACACAATGTACACCCGACATTCGTCCTGCGCGTAACGAACAATTTCTTTCAGAATATCGTAGTAACCGGCCCAGGTGATCATTAATCCGGAAAGCTCTTCCCATTCGGCCATGGCGCGCACGGGATTGGGCGGCGGTGTTTGGTAAGCCGTTTCGATTTCCGGCGGCAGGTAGGTTTGCAGTCGGCTTAATTCTTCTTTGCTTAGTCCGTTTGGAAGAATGGTTTGGGCCATCACATTGGCTGCAAGGAAAATACTTAAAATCAACGAACGCCAAAACATGAACGATTCCTTTGGTTAGTTAAAATAGTCAAGATGAAAGATCAAAGATTAAAGATGAAAAAGAAGGGGCACGTTCGAATGGAAGAACGATGCCCGCTTCACAAAACAAGTGCTCTATTTCACCAAAAGCATTTTGTGCATGGCTTCAAAATTTCCGGCTTTGATACGGTAAAAATAGATTCCCGAAGAAAGCGTGTGTCCGTATCGATCCTTACCGTCCCAGGTTACATGATAAACGCCCCGATTTTGCACGGCATCCACCAACATGCGTACCTGCCTGCCTAAAATATCGTAAACGGCCAAACGCACCCGGGTTTGTTCGGGCAACTGATACTCGATTTGCGTCGTCGGATTGAACGGATTGGGAAAGTTCCCGAACAGTTGGTAGGTGGTAATAGCCGCCGTTTTTTGCTGACGCGCATCGGAAATACCGGTAACGGACAGCGTGGCATCCCAGCCGGATTTGGTCAAATAAGGATTGGACGTAAAATGAAACGTCAAAGCGCCGTCGTCATTGGTCGCTTCGATGGTACCTGGTGAATTGGAACCGGAGAACGGACTGCCGGAAACCTGCGGATAGGTATTGTCCGGGCCGTCGTAAATGTACAGTTTGTCGTAGTTTTCGTAGGTTTCAAACGAATTAAAGGCCACCTTAACTGCGGCGCCGCGATTTTCGGGATAAAAGGTCATGGTTAAATCTTCGCCGGTACTGTAATTGGCATCCTGCCCGCCGCTATCGTAAAAATAGCCGTTGGTGATGTAAAACGTACCGTTCTGCATCAGAAAGACGGGAATTCCGCCGATGTTCACATCAAAGGTATCGGCATGGCTGTAGGCACCGGAAGTTTCGCTGAAATAAAAATGCGCCAGTTCGCCGTCGGGAGCATCGGAGGAGGCCGTTACCGTAAATGTACACAAAACGGTATCGCCGACCGCTATATCGCCCGCATCGAAAGACGTGTTCTGGATGGTGATGTAGCTGTTGTCGCTGGTCAATTGGGCGGTGGTCGCAGGCGCCGGGTTGTGTCCGTTGTTAATGGCCGGGATAATAAACGTGACCGTTTCGCCCGCATCCAAAGTCTGGTCGTTGTCGCCGCTTTCGGAGTCGTCAATGGTTAATTCGCCGTTGGTCAGATTGGGCGCATTGACGGTAAAACTCAAATCGGATGTCCAGGTTTTACTGCTGGTATCGGAAAACGTGACCGTGCATGCCACGGAATGTTGATCGGGCACACCGTCAATCGCCTTAACCAAAAAGGCTTTGGGTCCGGGCACAACATCATTGACTTCCATGGTTCCGTAGTAAAAAACCGAATCGATAATTTGGGCATACGAATCACCGGAAGATAAGACGCCTTGCACATCCACGCCGGTTTCATTGCCGATATTCTTGGCCGCCACATCCAAATTGAACGTTTCGCCGTTATCGGCCACACCGTTGTTGTTACCATTTTCGGAATCATTCACCTGGTAGGAATCAATGACAATTCTCGGCCCGTTTCCGGAGCCTACCTGCACCGTGTCGTAAACGGTTTCTTTATTGAAGGCCGTAACCACCAACAGAGCATCGCCCTCTTTTAGTGAGTGGTCGATGGTTACCTGACCGTTTTCATCGGTAAGTCCGCTAAAATAGCCTTCGGTTGCTTGCGAAATACAAACCATGGCGCCTTGAACAGGAGAGCCGTTGCTGGTAACGGTGGTGGTAAAAGGCTCATCCGTTGTGATGTCCGTGTTAGATAGGGTAACTTCGGCGGGAGCTGCGGTGCGCACCTGCATGGAAGGATCGCCGAAGGTCGTCCATGTTTGCACGGTTTCTTTATCATCGGTGGTACTGGATTCATTGAGCATCAGGGCAAATCCGTTAATCACAATGGAACCGATGAACGTGCGCTGTTCATGGGTATTAATGCCGTTTTGCCCCGGATGATCGTCGTAATTGTAGCCGCCGATCAAAACATCGTTAAAATAGTCCTGCCCGCGCATGGGAGGATCCCACGGCTGATTAATGGTCGAGCCGAGGAACATAACCGCGCCGCCGCCATCCTTGTGCAGCCATGCTTCGGCAAAACATTCGCCGTCGTCAAATTCACCGTTGACACACGCCACTGAAAAGATAAACGGCAGCATGTTACCATTGGTCAGATTATTAACGTCATTGTTATCGAAGCCGGTGGTTCCCCATGAGGTCATGGAACCATGGCCGCAGTAGTTGATGATGCTAACACCCGCATTGACTGCATCGGCCACCATCTGGTCGGTTGCACCGGGATCGTAAGCCGTGGAATAAATATCGTAGGTAAACGGATCCAACTTATTATCCCAAATATTCTGGATATGATCTTTGTCCATCTCACCGTCGTCGCCGCTGCCCGAGCCCTGATCGGAACCGATACCCAAAGCGCTTTTGTACCAGTCGGCGGCATTCTGCGGCAGTTTTTCGTAGTTGACCACTTTATTCACCTGCACCGTCACCTGATCGCTGGAATTGGCCGAAAATCGTCCTACGGCAATATCCGCGTAAACGTCATTACCGACCACGCATCCCAGTTGCGGATCCATGGGTTGATTCCCGCTGGTGCCGATGTCCGATTTAACGTCGTCGTAGTCACCGACCAATTGCACGTACAGCAAATTGTTGTCGGCATCGTATTCCTGCTGAATCAAATCCTTAACATTGGTTCCTTTATCCACGATATCGATCTTTACCTTAAATCCTTTTTCCCGCTTCCAATCAAGGTACGGTTGAATGGCGATGGTGTCGCGATTCGTGG
>JALWEA010000171.1 GCA_027039465.1 Calditrichia bacterium
TCAATGCTCCGACCCCAACATCGGTAATGGAATTCGGGTTTCCATATTTCACCACCGTTTGGGCAACCTTCAACGCTTCCAGGCTTTGCTTCGCCGTATTCAAAGGCACTTTGACCGCCTGTTTTAATCCTTCTTGCTCGGCCTCGAATTTCTTTTTCTTCTCTTCGGGGGTTTTGGAAGGCAGACGCCGGGCTTCCATATAAGCATTGAAAGCATTGGTATCTTCATCGATGGCGGCGGCTAATTTAAATTTAATCTGTTGCGCCTTTTCCGCCGCTTCTTCCAGAATAGCGTCCACCTGCTCGCTTCCGCGTTTGTTGGCGGTTAAATTGGAAACCATGGAAGCCAGAGAAGCACCCAGACTACCGGCCAGGGCTGCAATGGAACCGCCGCCTGGCGCCGGAGATTCCCGTGAAACTTCATCAATAAAATCCGCAACTTTCATTTGCACCAACGGAGCATTCAGATCGTCCGGCAAGCCTAACACTCGTTCTTCAATTTTGAAATCAGACACATCGCGCAAGCCAAGCGACTGTACCGCGGTTTCCAAAATATCTTTAATTGGGATGCCTGCGGATTTGGACTGTTGTTTTAAATAGAACTGCCCTGTTTCCAGCAAAGCGGGATAAGGAACCAGACCAACTACTTCACTGCCGGTAACAACAAGTCCTCGTTCGGCGGCCAATTTGCGTGTTTCTTCAATGACATGGTACATGTTGGTTACTTTGTAATTGGTCAAGTTAATGGAAATCTGAGCACGGTCGTATTCCGGCACGAACCAGCCGATGGCCTTGCAATGTTTGAATTTACCGGGTTTCTTTACGGACTTCCCTTCCGGATGATCGGGATCGATGCCGTTTATTTGCAGAAGCTCGCGCAAATCATATCCGTGTTCTTTTTTACAGTGTTCAATGGTTTCCCGAATTGTCTTCCCCACAAACTCGCAACTTCCGCAAGGATAATAACCTTCTTTGTATTTAAGAATTTCCTGCCCTTTAAAATAAAAAGGATGAATATTTCCGCGCCGTACGGAACGCCCTTTCTCGCGCAATTCAAAGGCAATATCCGTAGCATATTTTGCCTCACGCGTATTCAAATTGATGTTGTAAGCGATTAAAAATTCACGCACACCGATAACCGTGGCACCGGCTTTGGCATTGAATTCGGCCGGACCGTAATCCGGCTTCCAGTTAGGATCTTTCAATTTCTCCGGCAACCCTTCGTATTCCCCTTGCCGAATGATGGCCAAATTTTGCCGTTCCGGGCGGGTGGCGGATTTTTCGTACAAATAAACCGGAATTTTCAACTCTTCGCCCACCCTTTTGGCCACTTCTTTGGAAAGTTCCACGCACTCTTCCACGCTAATCCCCGTAACCGGCACAAACGGGCACACATCCGTAGCTCCCATTCTGGGATGGCTGCCGTGATGCTTGCGCATGTCGATTAATTCGCTGGCTTTCTTAATGGCCTTAAAGGCCGCTTCTTTAACCCCTTCCGGCGGGCCGATGAACGTGACAACGGTTCGATTCATTTCAGCGCCTGGATCCACATCCAACAATTTAACGCCTTCAACCGATTCGATTTCATTGGTGATCTGTTTGATCACATCCATATTCCGACCTTCGGAAAAATTCGGAACACATTCCACTAATGCCTTGGCCATAACTCCCTCAAATCTTTTTATTCCACTTTTTCTCTAAAAATTTAAAGAATTAAATTACAAAATCTTTGACAAAGACTAAAGTAAAATTTAACGGGAAAGAGGCGGAATGGTTAAATAGTTTCACGGTTGAATGGGTAACGGAATAGCTTGTACATCTGAAAAGCCAAAAATAAAAAGCAGCCAAGTACAGCCCGACTGTCAGAGCGATTATTTTTGATTTGGCAATAAATACTACTTAATTTAAAATAATTTGAAATTAGTATTGAGATTATGGAAGATGCCCAGTGATACGGAAATAAAAATTAAAGGCTATGAAATTCTGCTTAAGTATTTAGGCGAATTAGAGACAGAACGATTTATAGCTTTAATTCAGAGAGAACCATTTGATTATACGAAATGGCGAGAAAAAAATTTATCTGAAGGAAAAAGTATCAAAGACTTGAGTAAAAAGGCAATGGAATTTAGAAGAAAAGCCTAAAAAGCCTATTACGAAGAATTACTCGTCGTTATTAATCATTATGAAAATGCTTAAAGAAGCTATTACAAAGGATCTTCCAAATGCTTTTTTTCTCTTAAGTGGCCAAAGTAAACTTTCTTACCCGCCACTTCCCTGTTCTAACCCAAGCTCCTGAAGAAGAGCCTTAAGTGTCTCCGGCAGATAAGGCTTTCCAGTCCAAATTTTAAAGGCTTCTTCGGCCTGATAGATGAGCATGGGAAAGCCGTTAATCGTTCTTAACCCGGCGTGCTGCGCATGTTGCAGGAACAAGGTCAGCGGCGGTTTGTAAACCAAATCGTAAATCAATGTGTTGGCGTGGGCAAAATGCGCGGGTTCAACAACCAATTGATCTTTTAAATCGCCCATGCCTACCGAAGTGGTATTGACAATCAGGTCAAACGGCTGTACTCCTGTTTTCTCCAATGAATCCGGCGTTGCGGTTTTTATTTCACACGTACCAAATTTCCTTAATTCATTGGCCAATGCATCTGCCCGCTTTTTTGTGCGATTGGCAATCATTAACACCTCGGGCTTTACTTCCTTGACCAATGCAAATGTCACGGCACGAGCCGCGCCGCCTGCGCCCAGCACAAGACAGCGTCTAAATTCAGGCAGCTCTTCCTGAATGGGCCGTAAAAAGCCCGACCAATCGGTATTAAAACCCAACCAACGTCCGTTTTCCACCTTAATCGTGTTTACCGCACCGATGGCTTTGGCGGTTTCTTCAATCCAATCCAAAAAAGGTAAAATTCGCTCCTTAAAGGGAATGGTCACATTAAAACCCCGCCAGTCCTCTTTTTTTAATCGCGGAATAACTTGATCGAATTCATCCGGATGGATGGCCTTTCTCCCGTAATGGGCGTTCATACCGTAATCGTTAAAAGCGCGATTGTGGATTTTCGGCGAGACGGAATGCTCCAAAGGAAAGCCTAAAATGGCGTAACGCTCCATTTTGTTCTCCGTGGAATTCATTGCACCTTACTCCTTGACAATCCGTGCCAATAAATCGAAGAATTGCGGGAAGGATACATCCACGCACTCCGGCTGATCCAAGACGATTTCATCTTCCGCAATCAAATTGGCAATGGCGAACGACATGGCAATGCGATGATCGCCGTAAGTAACCACGCGCCCGCCTTTGATCTTCTGAGGCCCTTCGAGCGCAAAGCCGTCATCAAATTCTTCAACCTGCACACCGACCGATCTTAAGTTGGTTACAATGGCATGAATACGGTCGGATTCTTTCACGCGTAATTCCGAGGCATTACGCACCACCAACATTCCTTCTCCCCGAGTAGCCAGAATACTGAGAATCGGAATTTCATCAATGATATTCGGGACAAGCTCTTTGGGTATCGTAATATTTTTAAAGGTTTGTGATTGAATGCGAATATCACCCATGGGTTCCGGCTTTTCCTGCGTTGTTTGCGTCTGCAGGGTAACGCCCATCCTTTTAAGCACTTCAAGAAATCCGGTTCGCGTGGGATTTAAAGACACGTTGCGAATCCACAAATCGGATTGCGGCGCCAATAAAGCGGCGGTGATAAAAAAGGCGGCCGAAGAAAAATCGCCCGGAATGGTCATGGAAATATCGGGTATTTGGATTTCAGATGAACTTAAAATAACCTTCCGCCCTGCTTCATCAAAACGTACCGGTAAATTGAGCAACCGTTCGGTATGGTCACGTGTCGGCACGGATTCAATGACATGCGTTTCCCCTTCGGCGAACAATCCGGCCAAAAGTACCGCCGACTTTACCTGAGCGCTGGCAACAGGTAAGGGATATTCGATTCCGTTAATGTGTTCGACCGGGAAATAGGTTAAGGGCAAATGTCCGTCGGCATCCTTAATCTTGGCGCCCATTAGACGCAACGGGTCAAGAATACGTTTCATGGGTCTGCGGGAAAGCGAGGCATCGCCGATGAGTGTTGTCTCAAAGGGCAAATGGATGAGCAATCCGCTCATCAAACGAGCCGTTGTACCGGAATTTTCCGCGTTCAATTCGGAAGACGGTTTTTGCCATTGCTTCAACGGTTTTCCGCCAACCTTTAATTTCCGGCCGTCAAAGGAATGCGCTATTCCCAATTGGTTTAAACAAGCTAATGTAGCCGAACAGTCGCGATTAAAATTAAAATTTTCGAATTCGGATTCACCGTCTCTCAAGGCGGCAAACAAAGCCGCGCGATGGGAAATGGATTTATCGCCTGGCAAAACGAGTTCACCGGAAATTTTGGGCATGTAATCGGGCTCCTTTGTGTCTGAAATAATTGAAGTCAAAAATAAAAAAAATTCAATGAAATGCAAATAGATACCGAGGTTAATG
>JALWEA010000172.1 GCA_027039465.1 Calditrichia bacterium
GTGCTTCAAACCGACAATCGTGTTACATTGATTGTAAAGGACGACGGCTCCGGCATGGCGCCCGAGGTTTTAGACAAAATTTTCGATCCTTTTTACACCACCAAGCCCGCCGGAGAGGGAACGGGTTTGGGCCTTTCCGTGGCATTGGGCATTGTGGAAGCGCACGGCGGGCAGATTACGGCGCAAAGTACGCCCGGACAGGGAAGTACATTTACGGTTGTTTTACCAATCGGAGACAAGCATGAAGATATTGCTCATTGAAGATGAGAAAATTTCACGAATTACTTTAAGCGATATGCTGCAAAAAGAAGGTTACCAGGTCAGCGTTGCGGCAACTGGTTCCGAAGGCATGGAATTGTTTGCCAAAAATTCATTTAATGCGGTAATTACCGATTTGCGTTTGCCAGGTATTGACGGCATCGAAGTTTTAAAACGGGTCAAACAAAAATCGGAGCATACCGCCGTAATTTTAATGACCGCTTACGGTACGGTGGAGTCGGCGGTAGAAGCCTTAAAGTTGGGTGCTTACGATTACATTACCAAACCGTTTTCACCGGATCATCTGTTGAACATATTGCGCAACGTCAAACAAATGCAGCGCATCCTGAATGAAAATTTGCAATTGAAAAAACGTTTGAAAATTATCGAACAAAAAACCCTGGTGGGCAATTCTCCGCCTATGCGCCGCTTGCAGGAAATTATCCGTCATGTGGCGCGGCATGATTCCACGATTTTGATTACCGGTGAAAGCGGCACTGGCAAGGAGTTGGTTGCGCGCGCGTTGCATCAAAACAGTTGGCGGCACGATCAACCCTTTTTAGCCGTAAATTGTGCGGCCATTCCGGAATCGCTCTTGGAAAGCGAATTGTTCGGTTATGAAAAAGGCGCTTTTACCGGCGCCACAAAACGCCATTTGGGCTATTTTGAACGGGCTAACCACGGCACGCTTTTGATCGATGACATTGACGATTTACCCATGAAAATGCAGGTCAAACTGTTGCGCGTTTTGCAGGAGCAGGAATTCATTCGCATCGGCGGGTGGGAATCGGTAAAAGCGGATGTTCGTGTGATTGCCGCCACCAAAGTGAATTTGAAACAGCGTGTTGCCGAAGGCCTTTTCAGGGAAGATTTGTTTTACAGACTGAATATCATTCCCATTAATTTGCCGCCGCTGCGGGAACGTAAAGAAGACATTCCCGAATTGATCGAACATTTTCTGAAAAAGCAAAATGCGGAAGAAAAATTGCGCCTGTTCACGCCCGCTTTGCTTAACCGTTTGATGCAATACGATTGGCCTGGCAATGTGCGGGAACTGGAAAACTTTGTGCAGCGTTTTATTGCCTTTTCCGGCATGGATTCATTTAATCCGTTTGAGCTTTTACCCACTCATTCACCCGATAAAACCGAAGCGGTAGATACCGGAAAGGACGCAGAAGAAAGTTACGGAGCCTTTAACGAATTCATGGCGGCCAAGGAAGAAGAAATCATTAATTGGGCATTAAAAAAGGCTAACAACAATATTTCCAAAGCGGCCGATTTACTGCAAATTCCGCGCACCACCTTGCGCAGCAAACTGGATAAAATCAATGCACGGAAAAAACATCAAGCAATGGTAAATTAACAAAGGACAATCCCATGGATCAGGAAACCGAAAAGAATTTGAAAACAGACGACCTGAAAAAGAAAGCCAAGCGTTACGAAGCGATTAAGTTAATCGTTGGCATTACCGAATCGGTATTGAGTTTTGTCGTTTTACTCTTATTTTTATTGGGCGGTTATTCGGTGCAACTGCGCGATTACGTTCAGGGAATTACAGCCAACCCGTATTGGCAATTTTTACTTTATTCGGCAATATTGGGCGCAGGGCTTTCCGTAATCACCGTTCCGTTTTCTTTTTTCAGCGGTTTTTATTTGGAACATCGCTACGGGCTTTCCAATCAAACGATTTTTGGGTGGCTGTGGGAAAAAACCAAAACATTTTTAGTCGGTCTGGTTGTTATTTTGCCGGTAGCTCTGATTTTTTATTTTTTGCTACTGCATTATCCCAAAACCTGGTGGCTGTGGATCAGCATTGTCCTTTTCATCGTTTCCGTGATTTTGGGACGCATTGCTCCTCAGGTTATTTTACCGCTATTTTACAAGTTTGAACCCATCGACAATCCCGAATTGAAAGAACGCATGGAAAGGCTGGCTAAAAACGCGAACTTCCGTCTGCAGGGCGTGTACCGCTTTAACATGAGCAAAGATACCAAAAAAGCCAATGCCGCTTTTACGGGCATGGGCAAATCCAAGCGCATTATCATTGGCGATACCTTGTTGGAAAACTACTCGGTGGATGAAATCGAAGCGGTTTTTGCCCACGAAGTGGGGCATTATTGGCACAAGCATTTACACAAATTACTTATTTGGGGCACGGTAGAGACGTTTGTCGGGTTTTACTTAGTGGCGCTTTTGTACCAATGGCTTTTGGGTTTAATGGGATTTCATTCTCCGGCCGACCTGGCAGCATTGCCTCTAATAACGCTCATCTTAACGATTTACACACTGATCGTCTCTCCGATTTCCAATACCCTGAGTCGTCATTGTGAGCGCCAAGCCGACCGCTACGCCGTTGAACACAGTTCGGATCCTTTGGCTCTGGCCACGGCTTTGGAAAAATTGAGCGCCCAAAATCTAACCGACGCGGAACCGCATCCTTTGGTGGAGTTCCTATTCCATTCGCATCCCTCGGTTCAAAGTCGAGTGCGCATGGTGCGGGAATTTGTGGAGAAAGAAAGGATGGAAATGGCAAAAGACAAATGAAAAAAGACAAATGAAAAAGGAAAAAAGAGGAATGGGTTAAGGGTTAAGCGTTATTCGTTAATCGGATGTGGGTTGAATTGTTGAATGGTGGAATGGGGAAAATCGTTATTCGTATATCCGTTATTCGTTATTCGGGAATCGTTGTTTGGATGGCAGATGGTGTTTTGTAGGAGATTGCTTCGTCGCTTCGCTCCTACTACTATTGACATGTGTTGGGCTGTCATTCTGAGTTCCGCTTCAGCGGAACGAAGAATCCCTAACATTATTCAAGGTCGCTGCTGTTTTGGAGGAGATTCTTCTCACGACACGTCGGGATCAGAATGACAGGTTTGGCCTCATGTCACTATATTAATAATCAGGCAAATCATAGCTTCAATTCAACAATTCACCAAGTGCCCGTGGCTAAAATTGGACATCCCGAGAATAGGGGAGGGATGGATTCTAAACGGAAATTTGCAAGAGCGTCTGATCTAACGAACAAGGGATTCCTCAGCCGACGGAGTTGGCGTTCGGAATGACAACCCGTTCTCAATTCCGTTTTCTGCCAAAACGAACGGATGCATTTTATTTTTTCTTCAAAGCGCGCATATTGCTTATGATCAGCTTGCTGACCTTCCTGGTGAGCGGTTCGCCTTTTCTGCCGGATTCGCTCAGTAAATCGTTGCGGATTTCCAAACATAGTTTGGCTATTTCATCGTTGATTTTGTTGACGTCCATGGTACTGAAATAGGAATCTTCCGAACTTTCCATAAATACGTTTAAAAAATGGCGGTACTGTTCCAAAAAATCTTCACTGGCAATTAAAGACAACTTATGGGTAAGGGCCTTTAACTTCATAAAATCCTTATCCGTAATTTCGGCCTTTTCCAGCATGGATTCCACCTGATCCAAAAACTGGGTGTAGATATTGGTTTTGAGTTCCAGATATTTAATGTTCTCTTCTTTCTTTAACTCCACCTCGGTTTGCTTATTCAATAAAATGGCCGTAATCATGATGGTGGCCAGAGTACCTAAAACAACCAGAATGATTTCCTGCGTAAAGGGGAATTGCGCACTGGAATAATAAGCTGCGCGCAAGAACATGTAACCACCGACAAAGGTGATGGCTACCAAAAGCAAATAAACAAAATTGGTGGCGGATATCTTCTTTTCCATTTTTACCTCGAGTAAATTGGCACAAGTTTAACATTATGAAATTAAGGATTTTACAATTTTATTACAAGAATGCCCGAATCGGCACGTCTGAGAATGATTTCGTAATAATTATTGAAAACCGGCCGACAATTGAATTCGCACAAAAAAAATTTGCTAATTATTTGATCTTTTGGTTGATATGGTTGAATTTTAGCAGTAATTTCAAAAATTATAATTCATACCGCCACGGAATATTTTCATGGCGGTATAACTTTTTAAATGGAATTGAGATGCTATATGGAAAAAATTAAGTACAAGCAAATTCTCATCAAATCTTTCGAACCCTATCTTAAAAAACGAAAAGCGGAAATTTATCTTTATCGTACCGGTGTAAACGGCAATTGGAAATTTGTGGCCAGCTCATCGGGAGAGGAAAAACCCAAATTCAAAGTTGACAAGAGCTATTTTACCGAGCTGAGCGTGGTTAATTTTTTCGAAGTTGAAAAGGCGCCCAAACCTATCAAGCCTATTTTGGAAAAGCAACAATTCAAATGGGGATATATCTCGGACAAGGAAGAGATTCTGTTGGCCGGAAAAGGGGAGTTTAAGCCTTCCGATGCACTATTGATCAAACTATGCGCTTTGTTGTTTGAATCTTTGCTGGAAAACGTTCATTTGCAAAGGGAATTGCAACGCGCTTCGTCACGCATGCAGGCGGTTATTGAAGAAACCACGGCCCTGCACGAAATCAGTCGCTCCATCGAATCCATTTCGTCGTTGGATTCCTTATTGCATCACATTGTGGTCAAATCCATGAACTTAATGCATGCCGAATCGGGTTCATTGATGTTGTACACGGAAAAAGGGGACGAGCTGGAATTCAAGGTTGCCATCGGCCCTAAATCGGATAATGTAAAACCGTTTCGGGTAAAACCTGGGCAGGGCATCTCCGGCTGGGTGGCCAAATACGGCAAACCCATTTTGATTAAAGACGCCTACAAAGACGAACGCTTTGATCCTTCGTTCGATAAACGCAGCGGCTATCGCACGCGCAGTTTTTTGTGTGTTCCGCTGAAATACAAAGATCATATTTTGGGCGTGATTACTATTTTGAATCGTTTGGATCACCGGCCGTTTACCGAACGCGATCAACAAATGGCGGTAACCTTTGCCACGCAGGCGGCCCTGGCCATTGAAAATACGCGATTACTGAAAGAAGCTTTGGAAAAAGAACGTTTGAAGGCCGATTTGAAAGTTGCCGCCAAAATTCAAAGTTTACTCATTCCGCAAAAATTGCCGCAAATCGAACATCTTGAAGTGGCCGCAACTTACATTCCCTGCAAAGAAATGAGCGGCGACTTTTACGATGTCATTCCCATTAAGGACGGCAAGTGGGTGTTTGTCATGGCTGATGTTTCCGGCAAAAGCGTTCCGGGCGCCATGCTGATGTCTAATTTTCAGGCAACCATCCGCACGTACTTTCAGTTCAGTGACGATTTAATCTGGATCATGGAGCAAATTAACGATTTGCTGATTCAACACACGGCCAGCGATCGCTACATCACCGTTTTTGTGGCAATGTACGATCCCAAAAACAGTACCATCACCAGCGTTAATGCGGGACACAATCCGCCTTTGTTGGTTAAATCGGATAAGCAGGTGGAGAAGCTGAATAAAGGCGGTATTTTTGTGGGAATTTTACCGTGGAAATACGAAAAGCAAAGTTTTCCCTTTACGGACGATAATCTGCTGGTCATGTACACCGACGGTTTGGTGGAGGCAATGGATAGCAAAGAGGAAGAATTCGGTTTACCGCGTTTACGGGACATTGTCGTTAAAAATCGCCACGAGCCGATCAATACTTTGCAGGAACGCATCATCAATGCGGTTAAAGAACATACCGGCGGCAAACCGCTGGATGATGATTTTACCTTGCTTTTGGTGCGCAGGAACTAAGTTGTCAATTTTCGGGATTAAGGAGTTCGTTTAAATCCAAACCGGATAAAAATAGCTTAAAATTTAACTAACGCGCGATTTTGACGATAAATACTATTAGCAATAAAATAAAGGAAACATCATGAATTTCCAGGCCCATGTTCAGGAAGACAGCGATATTGTGGTTATTGATATTCCACGACGCTTGACTTCGGAAATTTCGGATGAACTGAAGAGTTTAATGAAACAACTCATCGAGCAGGGGAAATACAAGCTCGTGATGAATCTTGAAAAAACACGCTACATGGATTCCAGCGGACTGGGAGCCATTGTTTCAAAAATTGCGGCAACACGATCACACGGGGGTGACATTCGTTTGGCCGCGCCGCAACAAACCATTCTCGATTTGTTGGAGTTAACACACATTAATCAAATTGTTAAAATTTTTCCGAATGTTGAAGAGGCTGTCAAGAGTTTTAAGGAGTAAAACTACATGCCAGCTCGGGAAGACACGTTTGACCGCAGGTATTTCCATCTGCAGGAACCGGATTACACCAAACCTATTTATCAGATACCCGATTATTACGCGCAACGTTTAAAAAATAAAATTACCTTCCTTTACGGCGTTCCGCATCTTGAAAGCGTTTATCTTGAACTCGAACGGATTATGAAGGTTTACTACGCCCACAAAACTCCCTTGATGAAGGAGTTTGAAGCGCAGTTTAAGCCCGAAGATCGCTTTACCGAAAAAGATATCATTTTAATCACTTACGGTGATTTGATCAAAACGCCCAATCAAAAACCGTTAAAGACCCTCACGCAATTGTTGGAAACGTATTTAAAGGGCGTGATTAATTTCATTCACATTTTGCCGTTTTTCCCGTCTTCTTCCGATCGCGGCTTTGCCGTTATGGATTTTGAAGAAGTGGATCCGCATTTGGGTACCTGGGATGATATTTTGGAATTGAAAAAAGATTTTAAGCTGATGTTCGATGGTGTGTTTAATCACGTGTCATCCAAAAGTCGCTGGTTCCAGGAGTTCCTGAATCAAAATCCGGAATACATCAATTTCTTTACGGTGTTTTCGACCAAGCAGCAACTTTCCGAAGATCAGTTGAGGTTAATCGTTCGTCCGCGCACCACGCCGATTCTAACCGAATTTTGTACATTGAACGGCAAACGTCTGGTTTGGACTACATTCAGTCAGGATCAAATTGATCTGAACTACCATAATCCGCGTGTGCTCCTGAAAATGATCGAGATTTTACTGACCTACGTACGACGCGGAGCGGATATTGTCCGTTTGGATGCGGTGACCTATCTTTGGGAAGAATTGGGCACCTCCTGCGTGCACCTGGAACAGACCCACACCATAATTAAACTATTCCGTGATATTCTGGATGCGGTTGCGCCTCATGTGGCTTTGATTACCGAAACCAACGTACCGCACAAGGATAACATTCGTTACTTTGGCAACGGACGCGACGAAGCACAAATGGTTTACAATTTTGCCTTACCTCCTTTGGTGCTTTTCAGCTTCCAAAATGAAAATGCCCGCAAATTAACCGAATGGGCCGCCACATTAAAAAATCCGTCCGATCAGGCGACTTTTTTCAATTTTTTGGATTCGCATGACGGGGTGGGTGTCATGGCCGTGCAAGGTATTTTAACGCCCGAAGAAATTGAGATGATGGCCTTGCGTGTGGTGGAACACGGCGGTTTCATTTCCTACCGCGCCAATCCGGACGGTTCGCAAAGTCCGTACGAATTGAATATTACGTGGTTTAGCGCCATCAACAATGAAGATGCCGACGAACCGATGGAAATCCAGATTAAGCGCTACATCGCTTCGCGCGCCATTGCTTTGGTTCTGATGGGAGTTCCGGGTATTTATTTGCACGGATTTTTGGGATCGAAGAACGATGCGGATTTGGTTCTGGAAGAACGTCAAACGCGAAGCATAAATCGTAAAACTTTACGAAAAAAGGAGTTGCTCCAATCGCTGGAAAATCCGGAGACAACGACTTATCACGTAACGCGTCGTTTGGTGCGCTTAATTGAAATTCGTTCCCGTCAACGCGCTTTTCATCCCAATTCTCCGCAAAAGATTCTTAATATTTCCGATGATCTGTTCGTGGTACTGCGCTATACGCAGGATCAGAATGAAATGATTTTGACCCTGACCAATGTTACTTCCAAAAGAGTGAAAGTTAAGATGAATTTATTGGAATGGGGAATTCTGGGTAATTACCATTGGCATGATTTAATCGGCAGAAAGTCGTACGAAACCGAAAATCACATTTTGGAACTTACCTTACAACCCTACGATGTTCTTTGGCTGAAAGCTCGTAACGGTCGATTAAGAATTATTGAATAATTTTCTTACCATCCGGCTTATTCTACCAACTTTTCATTATTTATTGAATGTTCAAACAAAAAAAGCCTTCGAAGCAAAAACTCCGAAGGCCGGAAGGAAAGGAATGTAGCGAATAAAGGCGTCACTTGTCCTTTTTCCCGAAATCCTTATCCAATGGAATAAACGGCAGGATCAGGAAGCCGGGAATCGTGGCCATCATCACCCAGACAAAGAAATGTCGATATCCGATCAATTCCTGCAGCCAACCGGAGAACATGCCTGGCACCATCATACCTAAGGCCATAAATCCCGTAGCAATGGCAAAGTTTGCCGTTTTGTGTTCGCCTTGTGACGCGTAAATCATGTAAAGCATATAGGCCGTAAAGCCGAAACCGTAACCGAATTGTTCGATGGCAACGCACAAATTGATAATCCACAAATTATCCGGCTGCGCGTAAGATAAGTAAACATAAACCACATCGGGCAGGTTAATGGCTATGGCCATCCACCACAACCAATATTTCAGGCCTTTCTTGGCCGCCACAAATCCGCCCAACAAGCCGCCTAAAGTTAAGAATAAGATGCCGATCGTACCGTAAATAAATCCGACCTGTCCGGTGGTTAAAGCCAGACCGCCGACTTCCTGTGCATCCAACATGAACGGAGAAGCCAATTTCACCAGTTGCGATTCGGCCAGACGATAGATCAACAAAAAGGTTAATACCCAGCCGATTTTGTCCTGTCTGAAAAACTCGGCAAACGTTTCCAGAAATTCCTTCCAGATGTTGGAAAAACCTCGGGTCAGGCTGGGATGATCGCTGTCCGGATAGGGTAGGATAAAGCGATGGTACAAAAAGAATAGAATAAACATGGCCGCTAAAAAGAAAAACGTTAATGACCAGGCCAATGGAATATTTCCGGCATGAGCCGTGAAAACCGCTTTGGCTCTGTAATTTAATTTCGGATCGAGCTGAATGACGGCAATGGCCGCTTTGTTCCAGTTGTGATCATTAAAAGTCAGGCGGCTGCCGTAGGCGCTGCCTTCCAAAAGCGAAATACTCTTATCGCCTTTGGTGCGTCCGAAGTTAATAACCACGTGCTGATCGGGCTTCGGTTTATTGGAAAGGTAAAAATAGACCAGACCGATATTGCCTCTAAAATTGGACGGACGCTTTTCGATTTTCTCTCCGAAATTTCTTTTGATCCATTCGCCCAACGGTTCCGATACATGCCGTTTCCACCAGCTTTCGTTTGCTTTGTTCTTGACGACAAAGCGTTTGTCTTCTTTGGCAAAGCCGTGGCTGACATTCCATTGGCGCACCATAGCCAAAACGGAATCGACGTATCGTTCGTTCTGCGGCTTGGCGGCAATAACCAATTGATCTTTGGGATAATGTAAAATACGCAATTCGCCGGGTAAGGGTTGAATTTTTAAAGAATCCGGATTTAAAGGCTGCACAACCGCCGTATTCGGATCAGCCACCACGTCCATGTTAACGCTGTGCAATCCCGTATGACTTTCCAAATAACCGGCCAAAATGATCAACAGGCCCTGACCGGTAATCATGGCAATGCGATAAAAGGTGCTGCGCACGCCCACAAACCACGCCTGCTGGTATTCCGTTAAACCCAACATGTAAAAGCCGTCGCAGGCAATATCGTGCGTTGCGGAACTGAACGCCAGCAGCCAAAAAAAGATAAGTGTAAATTTAAAGAAATTGGGTAATGGAATGGAAAGGGCAATTCCGCCGAGACCGGCTCCCAACAGCAATTCCATGGCCACAATCCAGAAGCGTTTGGTCTTGAAGAGATCGACAATCGGACTCCACAACGGCTTAATGACCCAGGGTAAATAAAGCCAGCTTGTGTACAGGGCAATATCCGCATTGGAAATACCCAGCCGTTTGTACATGATAACCGAAACCGTCATCACCACCACATAAGGAATTCCTTCGGCAAAATAAATGGTTGGAACCCATAACCAAGGATTACGATTTTTTTTCTTTAAACCCATTCCGTTTCCTTCTTTAAAAACCCTTAAGTTTTAGTTGAATTAATTTTATCTAAAATATCAATAAATCTTTTTCAGAACACTCCCCGGATAATAATGATACACAATATCCTGGGCAATGTAACCTTTTAACGACATGCCGAGGGCACCGATTTGGCACAATCCCGCACCGTGGCCCCAACCGGCTCCGCGATAGACATAAGTTTCGGGAATTTCGGCATTTTTCGGTAAAGTTTCAATGATAATGGCGGAACTGTACAAAAACGAAGGATGCAAAAGACGACGCACATCATATTCCGAATCCACCGAAAAAATTTGTTCGCGATTTTCCGAATCCAGATAAACAATTTCCATTTTGGTAGCGCGTCCCGAACCGCCACGTTGTAAAACGTTCAAAGCCTTAACCGCTTTGATCGGGAGATTCAGTTGCCGGTTGAGATGATTGACCAATTCTTCCTGAGTAATGTTGATTGTCCAGCGGAAATAATGGCCCTCTTCATCCACGCCACCCAAATATTTTTTTAACGTTTCTTCCGGTACCACATGCGGCGAACAGAAGGTTTGCGGAACGCTTTTTAACCAATGCGCCAGATTCTTTTCATCACTCAACGGTTTGTGCCATTCCGGAGGCTCTGTTTCCGCGTCGGCCTTCACCTTAAAATAGGGCACAGGTTCACCGCCCCAAATCGCCTCGAACGATTCCATAACGCCGCCGCAGCTTTTCGAGTAGCGCGCATCGCAAATTTTGTCCTGATATAGCAGAACCAATCCCCTTGTATTTTCGGCGCCGCGAATGGAATGTTCCGTGAGAAAAGTTGTGCCCTGGTAGCGCTGGCAACAATCGTCGTTGCACACATCCATGCCCAAGTGGCGATGCTTTTGTTCCACATTGGCCAAAAGCCAACTGCGGGCAGCAATGGTTTGGGCTTCCAACAAGGCCGAGGGACATTCCGCACCCATCTCCGAAGTTGCAACACACATCAAATATTTTTCCAACGGTAGGGCATTGATTAAAATCAACCGATTCTCATAGCGCCGCAGGATCAAAGTTTCCGGTAGGGTTACATTAATGTATTTGCGCCAGTGAAATTGCCGACCCGCCAAAACATTACGTACGGTCGCTCCTTGTTTCGGCTTCAGGGTTTCGGATTTAAAAACGGGAAACAGGCGAATTTCGTTTTCGGCGTTTAATTCTTGCGCGCCGATTTTAAAGGTGATCTTTTCGCCGGTTAATTTAAAAAATACCTCTGTTTTCGGTTCGATTAAAAAAGACCGACCTGAAAATTCGATCTGGTAATCTTCATTTTCCGGGATTTGAATACTGAGAGAAGTAAAATCATCTTCCGGCAATACGATTCCCACATGAATGGTCGGTTCGCTTTTCGGAATTACATTGGGCTCAAGCATGGTATCCTTTCAATCTCAATGCAAAAGCTAAGACTCTCTCCGAAATCTTTGGATTTCAAAGAGAGCCTTATGTTTATTTTTTACTTTGATAATCCAAATAAGCGTCAATACCTGCGCCAAGGGCCGGAGCGGCTCGTAATTTGGAAGTTACAATTATTTTTTCGGGATTTTCATAGTGCCGCTTTGCCGCTGTGTCCAAAGCTTCCGCAGAAGCAATGAGGCGGCTCAATTGTTCGAGCAACGGTTTGCGCAGAATCGCCCGTCCCGCCTCGGAATCCATCAACTCACCCAGGCGCTGTCCGATGATGATGCGATCCAACAACGTTCCCAAATAATCGTGTTTTGTGGAAAGCGCCGGACGATTGGGATTGACAAAGGAGAATAAGCCCTGCCAACCTGCGTAAACGGTACTGATGCGTTCGAACAGCAGAAGACTTAAATTTTTAACGACCAAATCAAAGGTTTTGCGGGCGGATTCATCGCCTTCCGCAGCCATGGCGGCAATTTGCAACGGATAGATTTTTTGCCGATTAAGCTCGGCCACATCTTTGCCTGCTATTTCCGCATACAAATTTTGAATACCGCCGGCCGAGGCAAAGCGTTCCAGCGAGCGGCCGTCTTCGGCTTTCATCTCCCAGCTTTTAGCCATCCATGGTTTTATTTGATCAAAAAAGACGAGTTTGCCTTTTAATTTGAGCGCATCCGCCACACCGGTACCGCCACCGAGGTAATAGGCATTGTCCACATCCCGGAACAATCCCTCTTTGGCGTAATTTTCACCGATGCCGCAATAATCCGCATCGCTGCCGATTTGATGAATGGGAGCAATAAGATGAATTTTTTCCAATTCCAGGCGTTTTTCGAGCAGAGAAGCATAGTTTAAAATACGCGGCCCGTTGGCCACAACTTCGATGCCGCGTTTGTCGGGTGTTTTTAAGCCAGGCATGCCGATGCCCACTAAAACGGAATTATTACCCGCCTTGCGGACAAGCTCTTCGATAACAATAGCGGTCGCTTCGACATAAACCGCTCCCTGTTGCTTTTCGGCTTCGGTCAATCGGATGGTATGTTCATCCCGTTGTTTGAGCTGGGTGGGAATATCCACCGCCTTGAAATCCGGTAAATAACCCGGAATTTCGGAATAGGATTTTTCGGCATGATTGTTACTTAAATCAAACGTCAAATTGGAGTCATTAACCAAGACCTGATAGCCGCTTACTTTGGTTGCGCCGCCATCAAGACCTAACAGTAAAAAAGAATTGTTTTTTCCCAAAGCAAATTCCTTTTCTATTATTTGTTATGATTTTAAATCATTTGAAACCCGTCCTTTTAGCAAAGGGAAGGGAAGCGCTGCAGCGCCGGTTTCATTTTTTAGAATATGAAAATTATTCGCCAGCCATTATTGAGGGAAAAACGTTATTCGTGTATTCGTTATTCGTAAGCAACCGGTTGTCGAGTAGTCCGCCTAAGGCGGATATATCGAGACACGGTTGCCGGCGGAATCACTCTGAAACCCGACGCGGATATTAACTCTTAACTCTTAACGTCCTTCCTACTCAACCATTTAACCCTTAGCCTGCTGATTCATCTGAATTCGGCGCTTAATGGCTTCGGCGCGCATGTAATCTTTGGCTTCATCATTGCGATCGACCGTTGCCTGATCAATGCTGTGGTCGGTTCCGCCTGCATGGCGAACTACTTCATAAATGGCATCCCAAACACGGCCGATGCGGTGTTTTTCGCTAACCTGCAATACCATGTTGTAATCTTCACCGTAATTGCGGGCAAAGGGTTCTTCGTTCATGCTAAAACCGATATCCCGAATCAATTGAATGGGCAGGGAACGAGGCGCACCGGCGCCGTTGACCCGCAATAAATTATTGCGACCGTTTTCTTCCGTCCATTCGTCGTGTGTTACCACCGGCAAATCTTTCATGCGATAATAGCTGCCGTCTTCATCCAATTGCCACACTTCGTAAGAACCGATTACCATGCCGATGTTCGGGTCGCTCTCGTAAACCCGCAAAATTTTTTCCACGGCATCCGGTTTAAGACGGTCATCGGAATCCAACTGAACGTAGTATTCGCCGCGGGCATATTTGGCGCCCATATTCAGGCAAAATCCGATGTTGTTAATATCGTACACCAACAGACGAACTTCCGGTTTGGAAGCATCGTACTTGTCTCCGCCTTTCATGTAACGTTTTACTTCATCAATGGTCGGGTCATCGGGCCCGCCGTTGATAACAATCAACGCTTCCACTTCGCGGATGGTCTGAGCCTGCACGCTTTCAATGGCTTTACTAATGAATTCGGGACGATTGTTTACCGGAATAATGACCGTTGCTTTCAATTCGGCGTCTTTTGGCGCAGCAGGTCGCGGCGTATAAAATTTACCCGGAGCCAAATAGGCGTTGATACGTTTCAGGTGT
>JALWEA010000173.1 GCA_027039465.1 Calditrichia bacterium
ACCTTTTCCAAAACGTATGAACAGGGCGTAGCCGACGGCTTTTTTGATCCCACCATTGATGCGGCCACGTTTTTGGCCTTTGCCTTTGGCGGACTTTATCATTTGATCCATCGATGGGCCGATAATCCGCGTTTGATCGACATCGATTTTGTGCGCCAACAGTCGGCTTATTACATTCAGCAAGCGTTAATCAAAGGGTAGCGTTTTACGAAAATCGTTAAGGGTTAAGCGTATAAGCGTTATTCGTTATTAGTGGAATGGTTGATTGGATGAAGCGGAAAACGTTATTCGTGTATTCGTATATCCGTTAATCGGAACTCATACCTGTCTGCGGAAGCACTCCCTCTTTCATTTATCTTTTGTCATTTGTCATTTGTCTTTTGTCTTTTGTCTTTTATCTTCCTTCTTCCTTTTTCCTTTTTCTTTTTTCTTTTTTCCTTTGTCTTCCTTCCATCCTTTTTCTTTTTTTTCTAAAAAATAATGTGTAAATTTTGACGGCAAAAATTTATCAATCAAAGGCAGGCCCGATGGACGAAAAAATCCTTCTGCAAAAAATAGCCGAAGACAAAAACAAGCAGGAAGCGGCTATTTTATCGCCCTTTGCCCTACCAAATTCCAAAGCGGTTCGCTCCAAACCGGAAAAAGAAATTCATTACCGGCCGCCCTTTGCTTTGGATCGTGATCGCATTTTTTACAGCGGAGCTTTCCGGCGATACACGGGCAAGACACAGGTCATTTATTTCGTTTCCCTGTTGGACGAACAGCTTACCAGCCGCATTTTGCACACGCTTAGTGTGGCGCAGGTTTCCCGTACCATCGGTCGGTTTTTGTCGTTAAATACCGATTTAATCGAAGCCATTGCTTTGGGACACGATTTGGGCCATCCGCCCTTCGGACATGACGGCGAAAAATTTTTAAGTGAGATCAGCCAACAATACGGATTGGGCCATTTCCATCACAACATCCAAAGCTTGCGCGTGGTTGATCGGATTGCTAAAAAGGGCTGCGGCTTGAATTTAACTTTCCAGACACGCGATGGTATTTTATCACACAACGGAGAAGTGCACGATCAAATTCTGGCGCCAGATCCGAATAAAACCGAAAAAGATTTGCAGGAATACATCGAACGCATGCAAGCGGGTGAAACGGTGGATATGCCTCCGGCCACATTGGAAGGCTGTGTGGTGCGCATTACCGATACCATTGCCTACATCGGTCAGGATATCGACGATGCCATCCGCATCGGGTTAATTCGGCGTAGCGATTTACCGCCTGCCGCCACCGATGTTTTGGGAACTTCCAACGGACAAATTATCGATACGCTGGTGAATGATGTGGTTTGCCAGAGTTACGGCAAAAACTATGTACGCTTCAGCCAACGGATTTCAAAAGCGTTGTACGAACTCAAGCAGTTCAATTACAAATACATTTACAAAAGCCCGAAACTGAAAATTAACCATCGGCGCATCCGGCAGGGCTTCGAAATTTTGTTCAAGCATTTTTTACAGCGTTTAAAAGAAAAGGATACCGGCAGCGAAATCTTCCAGCACTTTTTGAATTCCAAATGTAGCGAATATTTGGAAAGTACGCCCGACGAGTTGATGGTGCGCGACTTTTTAGCCGGTATGACCGACCGCTATTTTACACGGATTTTGGAAAAAGTGGTCGTGCCGCAAATGGCGGAATTCATAATTAAAAATGAATAATATGTGCCGTTCACATTAAAAAGAGAAGATGGGAACTATTGGCAAATGAAAAGATATAAGGTGGTAACGATCCATGCAATGTAAAGGAGAAGCATCATGAGCACCGACGAAAAACAAAAAGTTATTTCGTACATTGATGAATTAAAAAACGAAGCTGTGGAATTAATGAAAGCCATTGTGCCGATCAAAGCATTAGGCCCGACCAACGGCGGAACCGGCGAAGCGGAAAAGGCTGAATTCCTGAAAGATTATTTAAAAACTTTAGGCATTACGGATATTAAAGAATATCCTGCTCCCGATCCTCGTGTACCTGGTGGCATGCGCCCGAATCTGGTTGCCAAGCTGCCAGGCAAGTCTTCGAGAACGGTTTGGATTTTGGGCCATTTGGATGTGGTGCCCGAAGGCGATCTTTCCAAATGGGATACGGATCCTTTTGAAGCAGTGGTTAAAGGCGATCAGATTTTCGGCCGAGGCACCGAAGATAATAATCACGCTATCGTTACCGGTTGCATGACGGCCAAGGCGTTTTTGGATCTTGGAATTAAACCCAACTACACCTTAGGGCTGGTTTTTGTGGCCGATGAAGAAACGGGTAGTAAATACGGGTTGGAATATCTGCTGGAGAATCATCCCAATCTTTTCGGCGAGAACGACTTGATTATTGTACCGGATGCGGGCGAGCCGGACAGCAGCATGATTGAAGTGGCTGAAAAATCGATTCTTTGGGTCAAGTTTAAAACCATCGGCAAGCAAACCCATGCCAGTATGCCGGAAAAGGGAATTAATGCTTTCAGGGCAGCATCCCATCTGGTGGTGGCATTGGAAGAATTAGGTAAAATTTTCGACAAAAAAGATCCGATTTTTGATCCGCCGCAGAGTACATTCGAACCGACCCGTAAAGAAGCCAATGTACCGAATATTAACACGATACCTGGCGATGATATTTTCTATTTTGATGCGCGTATTCTGCCGGATTACGACATCGACGAAGTTTTGGATAAGATGCGCACCATTGCGGATAAAATCGAAAAGGAATTTAATGTTAAAATTGAGTTGAGCAAGGAACAATACGAACAGGCGGCACCGGCAACGGATCCCAACGCACCGGTGGTTCAGGCCTTAAAAGTGGCCATTAAAGAAATTTACAATGTTGATGCCAAGCCCATGGGCATCGGCGGCGGAACGGTAGCGGCCATTTTCCGACGCAAAGGATTTCCGGCGGCGGTTTGGTCCACCATTGATGATATGGCCCATGAACCCAACGAATACGATCGCATTAGCAATATTATCAACGATACCAAGGTATTTGCCCACGTTTGTATGCAAGAAGTGTAAACAGAGTTTGTTACATTCAATTGTATGGTTTTTAGGTTTAATTCATCTAAACCATCCGTTACAAATAAACCCGGAACGCTATTGCGTGGCGCCTCCGGGTTTTTGGAAAAGCAGAAAAATAAATAGAAATTCTTTAATTAACACTCTGAAATTTTTTGGTTTCGATTTGTGATGTGTTCCTTTTCGGAATTTTTTTACTCTGTTTGCCTGTTCTTATAAGAATTAATATCTTAGACTATCGGTTAAAGAAAAACGGAAAGGTCTGGTGTGCGCATACTTTTTGTATCGGCGGAAATCGCTCCTTTTGCCAAAATGGGCGGGTTGGGTGATGTTTCGGCGGCTTTGGGCAAATATCTTAAATTAATCGGGCATGACATCCGGTTGGTAATGCCGTTGTACGATTTTATTGATCGCAAAAAATTCGGGTTAACCAAAGTTTCGTTATCCGCTCCCTTACATATAAAAATGGGCTCCAAACATTTTACAGGGCATCTTTGGAAAGCCAAATTACCCGATACGAGCACAGATGTTTATTTTGTTGAGAATAAAACGTTATTCAACCGCGGCAGTGTGTACTCCGGTGATCAGGATGAATATATTCGGTTTGCCTTCTTGTCACGGGCGGCGATAGAAATGTGTCAGCATTTAGGCTGGGCGCCGGAAATCATCCATGCCAATGACTGGCACACTTCGTTACTTCCCATCTATTTAAAATCCGTTTATGCCTGGGATCGGTTATTTGCCCGTACGAAAACCGTGATTACCATTCACAATATCGGCTATCAGGGCATTTTCCCTGCGGATATTTTAGCGCATTTGGAATTAAGTGCTCATTACCACTTGTTTGATGCGTACGATTTGTACCATAATCGTATTAATTTTTTGAAGAACGGCTTATTGCAATCCCATAAAATTACCACGGTAAGCCCTACTTATGCGCAGGAGATTCAAACGCCTGAATTCGGTAACGGGTTGGATGGCATTCTGCGCATGCGCAGCGCGGATTTGGTCGGTATTTTAAACGGAGTGGATTACGACGAATGGAGCCCTGAAAAAGATCCTTATATTCCCGCTCACTATTCTCAGCGTTCTTTGTATCGTAAGCGTCAAAATAAACGGAGTTTAATTCAACAAATCGGCTGGCGGGAAGAAGCATTGCAACACCCGTTATTAAGTGTGATCAGCCGCCTGGTTGAACAAAAAGGCATCGATCTGATGATGGGTGTTTTGAAAGATGTGCTTTTGCGATTCGGCGCTCACCTTGTTGTTCTGGGAAGCGGTGATGCAAAGTATGAACGATTTTTTACGGATTTGCAAAGTCAATTCCCGCAGCAAGTCTTTTTTTACCGTGGTTACGATTATCCGCTTTCCCATTTGATTGAAGCCGGAGCCGATATTTTTTTAATGCCTTCGCGCTACGAACC
>JALWEA010000174.1 GCA_027039465.1 Calditrichia bacterium
TGCAATGCGCAAAAAATCGCCGATGCCATTGTGACCATTTCGGAAGCGGTTAAGTACAAAGAACTTTACAGCAGTAAAATTTTGAATTTAAGCGAAATTAATTTTGACAAAATCGAAAACGATATCAACTACATTTTGGGACTCGTTTTCGACGGATTAAAAGTATAATGAACTCACCCCCTCATTCCCCCTCTCTTCTTCGAAGAGAGGGGGACGTAATTCGTTAATCAACGTGAAATTAGCCATGATCAGCGACGGGGTGAAATAAGCACAAAATATTTAAAAATTGAGAAATCACGGCATTTTTTAAAGGTTTCATAATGTAAAAAATCCAAAAAGAGAAACATCGGAAACGATGATTCGTAGGTAAACATTCCGAAAATAAAAATATGAAATAAAGGAGGAACGGTCATTGAAGAAAATAAGCATTCTGTTTTTGCTCATGTTGCTCACACCTCTTTGGGCCCAATCCGCAGATACCTTGCGGGTTAATCTGGATCAAGCGATTCGTCTGGCTTTAAAGAACAATCGTGACATCCGGATTGCCAGGATGGATGTGGAAAAAGCGCATGCAGCGGTTAAAGAGGCCTTCGGTTACGCCTTGCCCAGTTTGGATTTTTCAGCCGGCTTTACCCATTTCATTCAAAAACCGCGCATGCCGTTTCCCGATTTTAACGCCTTGTTAAACAATGCCACTTACGGCGTCTTATTTAAGGAAGGACTTCTGCCCTACGATCCTTCCAAATTTTTACCGTTAAAATTCAAATTGCAATCGTTTGCCCGCACCAACAGTTATCAGACCGAAGTCAAGGTAACGCAGATTCTGTTCAATTCCGCCGTTTTTCGAGGTATCGGTGCCTCGGAAATCTATTTAAACATGGCCAAAGAAAATCTTAAACGGGCCATTGCCAAAACCGTTCTGGATGTAAAAAAAGCTTTTTACGGCGTGCTGCTGACCAAAGACCTGGAAGCCATTGCCCAAAGTCGGTTTGCCAACGCTCAGGCGCATTTGAAAAATATTAAAGCCATGCGCGCCCAGGGATTGCTGTCCGACTTTGTGGAAATGCAGGCCACGGTGCAAGTGGAAAATATTCGTCCGGTTTTATTGCAATTGCGTAATACCCACGAAGACGCTTTAAACGGTTTGAAGATCGTCATGAATATCGATCAGGGCATGCCGCTGAAAGTTATCGGCAAAATGGAATACCGGAACGAAGCGCTGCCTTCGGAAGCGGAACTGATTAAAGAAGCCAAAGAACGCAATTTGTCCCTGCACGTTTTGAAAATCAAAAATCAATTGGATAATGAATTAACGGCTGTGGATCGCGGCGGGTATTGGCCGACTTTAGCCGCTTTCGGCAATTACAGTTACACGGGTACCGGCGAAGATTGGGACTTCCAAACGTACACTTCTTCAACCGTTGGCCTTAGCCTGTCCATCAATTTGTTTCAGGGCGGACGCACCAGGCATAAGGTTCAGCAGGACAAAATTGCGGCCAAACAAACGTTGGAGCAAATCAGTACACTGACCGACGGCATCGAAATGCAGGTTAAATCCAGACTCAACGATCTAAAGCGGGTGCAAAAGCAAATCGAAGCCATGAAACGTAATATGGATTTGGCCCAACGCGCTTATCAAATGGCCGAGCACCGTTATCAGGTTGGCGAAGGCAGCGAGTTGGAAGTGAAAGACGCCGATTTGCAATTGAACAATGCGCGCACCAATTACGCCAAAGCCGTGCACGATTACCTGGTGGCCAAGGCCTCCTTGTTCGATTTGGTCGGTCGGGTCGATCAAATGTATTTCGATCTTTACGCAGAATATTTGAAATAAAAAAGCAAACATAAAAGGAACGGATTATGAAAAGCAAAACTGTTAAATGGCTGATTTTAAGCACGAGCGTTTTATTGTCGCTTGCAATATTTTCCGGCTGTTCGGGGAATAAAGAAAAAACATCCGAAAGCATGGAACAGATTCAAAAGAAAAACGGCATTCCCGTTACCGTACAACGGGTAACGCCTCAACGCTTCGAAAAATCGCTTTCTTTTTTCGGAACGTTTCGGGGTGAGCGCGAAACCATTGTCGGCGCCATGATCGGCGGCCGCATCAGCAAAATCAACTACAAACCAGGCGACCAAGTCAAAAAAGATGCCGTGGTTATTGAATTTCCAGAAGATTCTCCCGGCGCTCAATATCAGCAGGCCAAATCGGCTTACGAAATGTCCAAAAAAACATACGAACGCATGAAAGCTTTGTACGAAAAAGGTGAAATCGCCCAATCACAGTTCGACGGGGCACGTACCAAATATTTGGTGGACAAAAGCAATTACGAAACCATGAAAGACTTATTGAAGCTGGACGCGCCTTACAGCGGCACCATTACCGAAATTATGGTACACGAGGGCGACAATGTGAAACGTAAAACGCCGCTATTCACCATTGCCAAGCTAAACCGCATGAAAATCCGCGTGTGGATTTCGGAAGCGGAACGTGCGCAAATCAAACCGGGTATGAAGGCTTTGGCTACGGTGGAAGGTAAAACGTTTGTTGGCAAAGTGCAGGAAGTTTCCATTAGCGCCAATCCCATGAAACGCGCTTTTTATGCGGATTTAATTTTTGACAATTCCAACGGCGAAATTTTAGCGGGAACCACGGCCGACGTCAAAATCATTACCTACGAAAATGATCATGCGATTGTAGTACCCATTCATTTGTTGCAAAGCAAAGATGGTCATCATTTTGTGTATTTGGCCAAAGACGGACATGCCGTGCAGCAAACCGTTAGCATCGGCAATACAAACGGTATTTATTATGAAATCAGCGACGGACTTAAAGAAGGCGATCCTTTGATTGTGAAGGGAAACGCCCGCTTAACGGACGGTGTAAAGATTAAAGTGGTTCAGTAAAGGAGGCGTCGTGTTTTTAGCAAAACTATCCGTTGACCGCCCGGTTTTAATGACCGTAATTTTGATGGTCTTTATTATCTTCGGCGGTTTGGCATTCAATAAATTGAATTTGAACCACATGCCGCAGGTGGAAATTCCCTACGTCACGGTAACAACCATTTACCCTGGCGCAGGCCCTAAGGAAACCGAAACGTTGATCACCAAAAAAGTGGAAGACGCTGTTTCCACCATCAGTCAGATTAAACGCATCGAATCGTACAATTTGGACGGAGCAGCCATTACTTTAATCGAGTTCAAATTAAGCAAAAACGTGGACGTGGCCAATCAGGAAGTCAAAGACAAGGTCGATCAGATCTTGAACGAGCTGCCTTCCGACGCCAAGAAACCCATTGTGCAAAAGGTGGATATCAACGCCTTCCCGATCATGGATTTGATTCTTAGCGGCAATGTAGATCCGCGCGAACTGAATCATTTGGCATCCACGCGCATTAAAGACCGCCTGTCACAAATTGCCGGTGTGGCCGATGTAAAAGTGACCGGCGGGCAGGAACGGGAAATTCGCGTGGCTTTTGACAATCGCGTTGTGTATCAGGATTACATTTCCTTACCGCAGCTTTTGGGTATTTTAGGCGCTCAGAATATCGACTTGCCCAGCGGAACGTTCGATGTTAAAAATTTGGAATATTCCGTACGGGTCAAGGGTAAATTCCAATCGGTGGATGAAATTCGTAACCTGCAGGTTCCCACACCGTTCGGCAACAAGCGCCTGGGACAAATTGCCAAAGTGCGGGATGCGGGTAAAAAAATCCGGCGGCGCACCATTTTCTTTGACGCGGCGACCGGTGTAACGGATTCCAATGCCGTGCGCCTTTCGATCATTAAGAGCTCGGACGGAAACGAAGTGCGTGTTTCCGATGCGGTGCATGCCGCTCTGCCGGATATTCAAAGTTCGTTGCCCAAAGGTATTACCCTTAAAATCGTCAGCGATAATTCCATTTTCACGCGCAGTTCGGTCAACGACACCATGTCCAACATCCTTTTGGGCATTTTGTTTACGTCCATTATTTTGTTTCTCTTCTTGTTCAATATCCGCTCGACGATCATTGTGGCGCTTTCCATGCCCGCTTCCATCATTTCCACCTTTTTACTTTTTCAGTGGTTTGACATGAGTTTGAACATCATGTCGTTAATGGGTATTTCGGTTTCGGTAGGAGTGCTGGTTTCCAATTCCGTTGTGGTTTTGGAGAATATTTTCCGGCATCGCACGCTTGGTCACGGACCCAAAGCGGCCGCAGTAAAAGGAACCAGCGAGGTGGCCGTGGCCGTCATTGCGGCAACGTTGACCAACGTGGTGGTGTTTTTACCGATTGCCAACATGTCATCCATGGTGGGTATGTTCATGAAAGAGCTGGCTTTGGCCGCTGCTTTTTCGACGTTATTTTCTTTGCTGTTCTCTTTTACGCTAACGCCGATGTTGGCTTCGCTGATGGCAAGAAAGACGAACAAAGTGGGCACGGTTACGCAAAAAG
>JALWEA010000175.1 GCA_027039465.1 Calditrichia bacterium
ACATCGATCCCGAGCACGTGCTGCGTTTCGGCGATAAAGACAACTTCTGGGAAATGGGCCCCACCGGCCCTTGCGGTCCTTCGTCTGAAATCCACATTGATTTGGGCGAAGATTTTTGCGACAAAAAAGGTCGGGAACATGTTTGCGGTGTGAACGGCGAATGCGGTCGTTACATCGAGTTGTGGAATTTGGTTTTCATTCAGTACAATCGGGATGAAGAGGGCACGTTACATCCCTTGCCGGCGCGTCATGTGGATACCGGCGCCGGATTCGAACGGCTGGTAGCGGTACTTCAGGGAAAACGTTCCAACTACGATACCGATGTGTTTATGCCCGTTTTGCAGCGCATCGGTGAGTTGTGCGGGCAAGACTACCATACGACCAAAGAGCAAATGGCCTTTCGCGTGATTGCCGATCATGTTCGCATGCTGACCTTTGCCATTGCCGACGGCGGCTTGCCTTCGAATGAAGGTCGCGGTTACGTGATGCGCCGTATTTTGCGCCGCGCCGCCCGTTACGGCCGCAAACTGAATTTGCACGAACCGTTCATGTACAAAATCGTTCCGCGCGTGGTTGAGATCATGGGCGATGTTTATCCGGAAATCCGCGAACGCATGGAGCACGTGCAAGCCGTTATTAAAGCCGAAGAAGAACATTTCAACCGTACGCTGGATCGCGGTTTGGAGATTTTTGAAAAGATCAAAGAAGAAATTCGTTCCAAAGGCGAAACCGTCATTCCTGGCGAGGCGGTCTTTCGTTTGTACGATACCTACGGTTTTCCCGTGGATTTGACCCGTATTTTGGCAGAAGAAAATGGTCTGACTTTGGATATGGCGGGCTTCGAAAAAATGATGGAAGAACAGCGCGAGCGTGCCAGAGCCGCTTCCAAATTCGTCATGACCGATACCGATCAAAGCGATTGGACGGTGCTCAACGAAGGGCCTGATTCCGAATTCGTGGGTTATGACGAGCTACGTGTGGAAACGCGCCTGATGCGCTATCGGATTACGGAAAATGAGATCCGGGTTATTCTGGAGAAAACGCCGTTTTATGCCGAATCCGGCGGGCAGGTGGGCGACAAAGGCACCATTCGCGGCGCAGGATTTGAATTGCAGGTGACCGATACCCAAAAGGACGGCAACCATATCGTGCATATTTGCGCACCGCTTTCCAACTTTGCGCCAAAAAAGGATACGGTCATTGCCGAAGTGGTTCATTCGGCACGGCGAAACACGCAAAAAAATCACACGGCTACTCATTTGTTACACGCGGCTTTGCGTCAGGTTTTGGGGACGCATGTTACGCAGGCCGGTTCTTTGGTGGAACCCGACCGTTTGCGTTTTGATTTCACCCATTACGAAAAAGTAACGCCGCAGCAATTGCAAGAAATCGAGCGCATTGTCAATCGAAAGATTCAGGAAAACATTTCTTTGGAAATCACGCTCAAAAAATTCGACGAAGCCAAGCAGCAGGGCGCCATGGCTTTGTTTGGCGAAAAATACGGCGATGTGGTGCGCACCATTAAAATCGGCGATTTTAGTTACGAACTGTGCGGTGGTACCCATGTGAAAGCCACCGGCGAGATCGGTGTGTTTATCATTCTGTCCGAATCGGGAATTGCTTCCGGTGTGCGCCGCATCGAAGCCATTACCGGAGAACGCGCCGTGCAATTTGTGCAACAGCAAAAAGAAGTGCTGCAAAATTTAAGTGCGCTGCTCAATGCCTCGGCCGAGGAGCTGCCTTCCAAAGTAGAGCAGTTGCTGGCCGAACGGCGTCAATTGGAAAAAGAGCTGCAAAAAGCGCAAGCCGACGCTTTGCAGTCCGGTGTGGATGATTGGTTAAAGCAGGCAGAGGACATTAACGGCATTCGGGTGATTGTCAAAGAATTGAAAAACGTGGATGGCAATCAATTGAAAAGCCTTGGCGACCGCATTCGTGAAAAAGGCCAAAAAATCGCAGCCTTGCTCATTGCCGAAAATAACGGCAAATTGAATTTGGTCTGTGTGGTCAGCGACGATTTGATTAAAGAAAAACATCTGCATGCCGGAAATATTGTGCGTGAAGTCGCCAGGCAGGTCGGCGGCGGCGGCGGCGGACGCCCGCATTTGGCCACAGCCGGGGTCAAGGACGTTGCCAATAAAGACAAGGCTGTTCGGCTGTTCAAAGAATTGGTTGCCGGAGATTGATGAACTTGGGAATTGGAACTTGGAATTGTTTTTACGAGTGGGCAACGGGAGGAAGTTATAAGTTAAGGGTTTAAGGGTTAAGGGAAACGTTATCCGTTATTCGTATATTCGTTAATCGGATGATGGTTGATTTGTTGAAGGGTTAAAGGGGGGAAAGGGGAAAATCGTTATTCGTAAAGAGCTGTCATTGCAAGGCCGTGAACCTTGGCATGCGCCACGGATTATTAAGATGGTGACATGAATTAATTGGGAATTAGGAACTGGGAACTGGTACTGCACCCGGACCTGATCTTTTATATTATTGGGCACAATATGCTTTCAACTCAATAGTTCGCCAAATGACCACTCCTAAAGTGGCACCCCTCCATGCGATAGCAGGGAGGGGATGGGGGTGGGTTAAAAAGATGGCATGTCAATAGTAGCGGGAGAGTGAAGCAATCCCTTTCAAAGCAGCAACGGCTGGGGAAGATTGGATGGCTTGCAGCGCTTTTTCGACCCATCCCCGGCCCTTCCCTACTAACGTATGGAAGGGTGCCTAAGTATTTAAGGCGGTTTGTTGGGTCGTTGAAATCAAGGAGATAATAACCGGGTTGTCATCGCCCCTAAAAGTGTCGGCAGAATCACTCGGGAATCGGACGCGGTCAAAGGCAACCGGTTGTCGAGTAGAGACCGCACCAGCGGGATTGTATCGAGACACGGTTTTAGTTCCAAGTTCCCAATTCCCAGTTCCTAATATCCCATTCAACAATTCAACCGACGACACGCCATTAACATTCAAAAATTAAAAGGAGGCCTCTTGAGTCCCAAATATCACGCATTAGTCACCGGTGGCGCCGGGTACATTGGCAGCCACGTGGTACATCAGTTGGTCGAGCAGGGCCATCAGGTTACCGTACTGGATAATCTTTCCTTAGGTCGCAAGGAAAATTTACCGCCCGAGGCCAAACTCATTGTGGGTGACATTTTAAATGACGATGATCTGGCCAAAGCTTTTCGTCAACCCGTTGATGTTGTCTTTCACTTTGCGGCCTGGAAGGCTGCGGGTGAATCCATGGCCAATCCGCAAAAATACGGTAAAAATAATATTTGCGGTTCGTTGAATTTAATCGGCGCCTGCCTTAAATACGGAGTGGAAAATTTTGTTTTTTCTTCTTCGGCCGCAGTGTACGGTGATCCGCAATACCTGCCCGTGGACGAACAGCATCCCCGGAGACCCATTAATTACTACGGCTACACCAAGCTGGCCATCGAAGAAAATTTGAATTGGTTCAGCGAATTAAAAGGCTTGCATTATGCGGCATTACGTTATTTTAACGCAACCGGTTATGATATTAAGGGCCGCGTTAAGGGCAAAGAAAAAAATCCGGCTAACTTGTCGCCGGTGGTCATGGAAGTGATTGCCGGGATTCGCAAAGAAATGCAGGTTTTTGGGAATGACTATGATACTCCGGACGGTACATGCATTCGCGATTACATTCATGTAAACGATTTGGCCATTGCCCATTTAATGGCCATGGATTATTTAATGGAGAAGCGTAAAAATTTGGTTGTTAATTTGGGCACCGGTAAAGGCCACACCGTTTTGGAAGTGATTCATGCGGCGGAGAAAGTCAGCGGACGTAAGGTAAACTACAAAATTGTCGGACGGCGACCGGGTGATCCGCCGGAACTGGTAGCCGGCAGCGATTTGGCCTATGATTTGTTGGGCTGGAAAGCGCAATATTCGGATCTGGAAACCATCTTCAAATCCATGCTGCCGGTTTACCTGGAAGCGTAAAGCGTTATGCGCGGATTTGTTAATTGTTGAAGCTTGAATGGAGAAATGGTTAAGAGTTAAGAGTTAAGGGTAAAACGTTATCCGTTACTCGTATATTCGTTAAATGTTGAATAGTTTATTGGCTGAATGGGACATTAGGAACCGGGTATCGGAAATTGATACGGCGGCCGCGCCTCAATACGATTCCGCTTTTATTTTGTCACTACCTTACTATTCCATAAAGCCGGCCATGGCTCCAATCTCGTAAGGGTAAACTTCCGGTAAATTTTTATTCATACCGCAAGGCCATAATCGGATCCATTTTGGCCGCTTTTTGCGCCGGATAAAGTCCGGCAACAATGCCCACGAGTGTTGTAACCACCAAAGAACTGATAACCGCCCATAAGGGAATAATAAATGTTATTTTAAGAAAAATAGCGACAACTCCGGCCAGCGCAAACCCGATCAACATGC
>JALWEA010000176.1 GCA_027039465.1 Calditrichia bacterium
ATTTTGTTTAATGCGAGAATTTAATGTGATGTCTAAAAAAATCAGTACTTTTCTTGAATCGCGAACCAATGTCCAAACGCTGCTAAAGGTAATCTTGGATACTTTAGCGCTTGCTTTGGCCTATACAATTGCTTTTGGGCTGCGTTTTGATCTTAGCCTGCCTCATGACCAGTATTTTATAATTTTTAAGCATACCATTGGCTTCGCTGTTATTATTGAGTTGTTTTTTATCAATATCTTGGGTGTTAATCAAAGTCAATGGGAATACACCAGCATTCAAGATATTATTAATCTGTTTGTTGCCTTATTGGCCGGATGGCTCGGATTTATTATCTATCTTTACTTTGCCAATCTTTTAGCGGTTCCCCGTACGGTTTTGTTTTTCTTTTTGACGTTAAGTTTCATATTTACCGGCGCCTTGCGTTTCGCTCCGCGCATCTTTCTTAAGCTTCAGTCCAGCTTTGCATCCAATAAAAAACGGGTTGCGGTTATCGGAGCGGGGAAAGCAGGCGAAATGATTATCCGCCAGATGAAAAACGATCCTTCGCTCGGGTTTTATCCGGTGGCTTTGATTGACGATTCGCCCAAAAAGCAAAATACGAAAATTCACGGTGTAAAAGTTTTGGGCCGAACAAAAGATTTGCAAGAGATCGTTCGGCAGAAACATGTTGATGAAATCATTATTGCCGCGCCTTCGGCCTCGGTGCAGGAAATGCGCCGCATTGTTCAGCTTTGCGAAGATACGGGTGTGGAATTTAAAACGGTACCCGGTCCCAAGGAAATCGTTAACGGTTTGGTGCAGATACAGCAAATCCGCGATGTTAAAGTGGAAGATTTGTTGGATAGAGTGCCCATCGAAATCGATTTGAATCAGGTGCGGGAATATTTGCAGGGTAAGACCATCATGGTCACCGGAGCGGCCGGATCCATCGGTTCGGAGTTGGTGAAACAATCCTTGAAATTAAATCCGGAAAAGGTCATTTGTATCGATCGTTCGGAAAACAGCTTGTTCTATTTGGATAATGACCTCAAGCAGACTTTTGACCGGGATAGTTATCAAATTGTTGTGGCCGATATTTTGGATCTCCCCAAGATGAGGTTCCTGTTGAATACTTATCGTCCGGAAGTGGTTTTTCATGCCGCCGCTTACAAACACGTTCCTTTGATGGAATACCATCCGGAAGAAGCGGTACGGAATAATATTTTGGGAACGGCTAATTTGGTTCAACTTTGCGAACAAAACGGTGTTGAAAAATTTGTGTTGATTTCCACCGACAAAGCCGTCAACCCCACTTCGGTCATGGGGGCCACCAAACGGGTTGCCGAATTGGTCTTGCAATCCTATTCTGCCAAATCGAACATGAAATTGGCTACGGTGCGTTTCGGTAACGTTTTGGCAAGTTACGGCAGCGTTATTCCATTATTCCAGAAACAAATTGCCAAAGGCGGCCCGATCACCATCACGCATCCGGATATGAAACGCTTTTTTATGACCATTCCCGAGGCCGTTAAGCTGATCTTTCAGGCAACGAAGATGAGTAACGGCAACGATATTTTCGTGCTGGATATGGGCGAACCCATTCGCATTGTGGACATTGCGCGTCGCTTAATCAAGCTATCGGGATTTGAACCGGATAAAGATATTAAGATCGAATATGTCGGTCTGCGTCCAGGCGAAAAATTGTGGGAAGAGTTATGGAATAAAGACGAAGCGCCTTTGAAAACCAATCATCCCAAAATTTACAAAGCGGTTGGCAGCCACTACAATAACTGGCATTTAATGACCGATCACCTGGCCCACTTTCAAAAAGCGGTCGAAGAGCAGGATATCGATGCGATTTTCAGTAAATTGCAACAGATGATTCCCGAATTCCGCAATCATGCGGCTGAGGAAAGCGCTTCCGTTAAATCCTCGTTTCAGCCTTCCGAAGCCTTTAAATCCTAATTTTTTCCGTTTCACTTTTCATCTTTAATCTTTCATCTTTCATCTTGTTCACCGGAAAGGTTGCTTATTTGAATTGAATTATTTAAATTTGCTGCACACTAAGGGCGGTTAGCTCAGTTGGTTAGAGCGCTACGCTCACATCGTAGAGGTCACAGGTTCGAGTCCTGTACCGCCCACATATCTTCTGAAACTCCTCCGTAGCGGGGAGTTTTTTTATGCCTTCCTTGCTCCTCGCAAAACCCCCGATTGATTTGCATTCCATAAAATTATGCCGAATCGGTTGAATTTCCCGAAATATTACCTTATTTTTAAATTGAAATCCATGTTAACCATCCGTAGGAAATTCGTAATGAAATCCCAACCTTGTTTTAGGCCTCGGCTTTTGGGCAGAAGTTTGGTGATTCTGTTTTTATTTGTTGCTTCTTTATTTGCCCGAAATCCTTTGGAAAACCGAGCGAGAGGTTATTGCGACCAAGGTAATTTGAAATTGGCCGTGGATAATTTCGGACGTTTTGCGGGCGTTGCCGCTCCTTACGGATTATGGGGAGATTTTCAATACATTTCCAATCTTTCCTTTATGTTGGGTGTGCCAGGAAAGGACAAAAACGGAAATCCTTACCCGTGGGCTTTGGGACCGAAAGAAGTATTTGATGTAAAAAAAGAAGTCTTTTATACCGTCGGTGAGGATACCACCTATTGGGGGCCAACGGTTTCGGAATCATGGTTCGATGAATCGAGGAATCTCAATCGCACGGATTGGGAGGCTGTGGGAGGTTTAAACAATGCTCAATACACGGCAGGCATGTTTTACGGAGCGAATGGTCTCTACACCACACCGGAAGATTCAACCCCGTTAATAGCTACCGGCACCATTCCGGAAACCTGGCCGATCCAAAACGGGCGAGCGTTTTGGCCCGGGCATTGGGCGGCAGATCCCAATGATCCTTCCTTTAAAGAAGAGATAAGAAATATTTTTGTGTCGGACGAAGACCTGTATTTTGCTTTTGATGATCGTTATGCCACCCGCGACGATGATCCGTACCAAGGTTATCCGACCAATGTTCGTGTGGAAGTAACCTGCCATTCGTTTTCGGACAGCTTGCTAAAGGATATGGTGTTTTTCGATTTGCAGTTGTATAATTTGTCCGATTACGATTATCAAGGCATTTATGCCGGATTGTATTTTGATGCGGATGTTTATCATGCCTTGGCCGACGGTAATTTTTACGGTCGCACCAATGATGATGATCTAGTGGGATTTGATCGTGAGCTTGGCTTAACATATTTCTACGATGTAGATGGAGACTCGACAAATCCGTATGTCCGGGGTAAGAAGTTGGCATACTTGGGTTTGCAACTTTTGCAGACACCGCCGGCATCGCAAGAGTTGGATTTGGATGGTGACGGGAACGCAGATATTTTGCGCGGTGATCCTTTGGGCGTAACCGGATTCCACTGGTTCGATTGGTATTATTTGCCTGGCGTTAAATATATTTTTGATCCGGAATTTGACCATCCCAGAACAAGCAGTGAAGACAAAGAAGAAATTCAATACAAACTCATGGCGGGTGATATGACGGATATTTCCGCCTCCGATTCACTTCATTTCTTTCATCCTGATTCTGTCGCCGGGAACCCGCATTTCGATTCTGTCGAACAATTACGCATGGAACATCCCAAAGGAATGGATTGTGTGGCCATGCTAACGACCGGCCCGTTTAATTTGAAAAGCGGAGAAAGTACATCCTTATCATTTTGTCTTGTAGCCGCCGATTCCAAAGAACGTTTAATGCAAAAAGCGCAATATGCAAAGCAAGTGGCTTTGCGTCATTACCAAACTGTTCCGTCATTGCAAAAACGTTTACAGGGCGTATTTGGCTACAAATTGGAGCAAAACTTTCCCAATCCTTTTAATGCGCGAACCAGGGTGGTTTTTATGCTTCCAAAGGAATCAAATGTGCGTTTGGAGCTGTTCGACATTCAAGGCCGCAAGGTAGAGACAATCTTGAATAAACCCATGCGCAAAGGCCAGCACACGGTAACCATTCAAGCGGGCAACTTGGCCAGCGGGCTTTATTTTTATCGTTTGGTAATAGGCGGGAAGGTCGTTGCTACCAAAAAGATGCTATTGATCCGCTAAATAGTTTTTTCGGATTTTCCCAAAAACAATGAATTAAATCCATCCTATCAAATTTACAGAGTTTTTTCACAATACGGACATATTTTCAATCATTCTTTATTTTTTACTTACTCGTTTGTCAATTTGACAAAAATCAACAAATTTACTCAAAAATAAAAAATTTTATATAAATATTTAAAAATAAAAGAGATATGAAAATGGTATGCTTTTTGTAAATATAAGTGACAGGTATACCTAACAAACTGACAAACTAATAAAATGTACAATTAACAAAATAAGGAGAATTAATTATGTTCCGTAGAACAGGATTATGGATAAGTATTTTATCATT
>JALWEA010000177.1 GCA_027039465.1 Calditrichia bacterium
GAGATAGGAAAGAATGAGGGCAAAGACCGGATGGGTACTCTCTAAAAAAATAGAATGACCGACTGTTGTTAGTTGCAGTGATTTAATCCAGCTAAAGAAATGCAGAGCCAGGAACAATCCGGCAATAAAAATAAACACGGTGTTTTTGCCGGAAAGTTTGGGAAACGGATATTTGGTTTTACGCAAAGTAACAAACGGCAAAATAACCAATGCGCTAAAAAACAAACGATAAAAGGCGATAATTAACGGATGCACATTACCGATCCAGCGAATGAGGATCGAACTCCACGAGGTAACAAAAACGCCGAAAAGCAAGATCAAAGCGTTAAACATTTAATTTTACCTGTATTCTGTGTTTTTAGTATATTTAACCCAAATTAATTTGAGGTTCAAATTTTTATGCGCAACCTTCGTCAAATAGCCGAGCAGATGATGCAGGCCGCTATTCATGCGGTTGATCCGTACCATTTGATTTTGGATCATGCCCGTGTAAAAAATCAGCAATTGATCATTCGCGGCCGTCATTTTAATTTAAACGATTTCAAACATATTTACGTCATAGGAGCAGGGAAAGCTTCCGCTGCCATGGCGCAGGCCGTGGAGACTCTTTTGCCTGGACGCATTAGCGACGGTACGGTTGTGGTCAAATACGGGCACGCCAAATCGACCAAAACCATTCGTATTTTGGAAGCGGGACATCCCATTCCCGATGAAAATTCATTAGCCGGAACGCGGCAAATGTTGCGCCTGGCGGAGCAGGCGGGCGCGGACGATCTGGTAATTGTGCTTTTAAGCGGCGGCGGTTCGGCATTAATGGAATGGCTGCCCGAAGAAATTTCGCTCGTTGATTTGCGGAAAGTTAGCCAAGCGCTTTTGGCCTGCGGAGCCGATATCGAAGAAATCAATACGATTCGAAAGCACCTATCGTTGGTTAAGGGTGGGCGTCTGGCGCAAGCCATTGCTCCGGCGCACGGACTGACTCTAATCCTTTCCGATGTGATTGGCGATCCGCCTGAAATAATTGCCTCCGGGCCGACCGTACCCGATCCTTCCACCTTTGTGCAGGCCTGGCAAATTGTGGAAAAATACGACCTTCAATCCGAATTTCCCGTTTCGGTTTTAAAATATCTGCAAGCGGGATTAAAGGGGGCGGTTCGGGAATCGCCTAAAGCAAACGACCCTGCCTTTCAAAAAATGTCCAATTTGATTTTGGGTAACAATTTGCTTGCGTTGCAAAAAGCGGCGGAAACGGCTCAAATGAACGGTCATTCTTCTATGATTTTAACCGATCGGGTTCAGGGTGAAGTACAGGAGATCGCTAAATTAATGGCCGGAATTTTTATTGCAGCTTTAAAGTACGGCCACCCTTTAAGTTCACCTGGCTGTCTTATTTTGGGCGGGGAACCGACGGTTACTTTGAGCGGAAACGGTAAGGGAGGGCGCAATCAGGAAATGGCATTGGCCGTTTTAAAAGAAATGAAGGATTTTAGATCACATCCTTTTTATTTTTGTTCGGTGGGAACCGACGGAACGGACGGACCGACGGATGCCGCCGGAGCATGGATTGATCAGGACTCACCGGGCAAAGCAGCCGCGCAAAGTTTGGATTTAAATCAATTCCTTAAAAATCATGATTCCTACCATTTTTTTCAAAAAATGAACCAACTCATTATTACCGGACCTACCGGAACGAATGTCATGGACATGATGCTTTTTTTATTCTAAAAAAAACGGAAAATCGAACGAGAATAGGATTAGTTTCACGAGAGATTTGTAATTAAATAAAATATCCGGTTAGTGGTTAAAAGAATCGAAATGAATCCGCTTTTAATCATAACTTTTTAATTGAATAATTTAAACGTGCCTGACACGGTACAATAAATTGCAGTGGAAAGGGAAGAATTGCATGGGCTGGTTGCAGGTGTTGCAGAAAAAAGCAACCGAAATACCATTGAAAAGTGTGGCCGGTTCCGTTTTATTGGTGGACGATGAAGTGGAAATTATTCAAATGCTCTCCACTCTTTTGATTGCCCACAATTACCTGGTTTTCGAAGCAACGTCCGGAGAAGAAGGGCTTCGTATTTACCGGGAAAAGAAGCCTCAAATCGTAATTACCGATTTAAAAATGCCGGGATTCTCCGGGCTCGATCTGTTGCAAGCCATCCGCGAACAAGATAATTTTACCGAAGTAATTGTCCTGACCGCATACAGTGACAGTAATGCCATTATTACCGCTTTAAAAAATCGGGCTTCGGATTTTGTCCTTAAGCCGGTGGATGTGGATACCTTGTTGTTGACCATCGATCGTGCTTTGGAAAGACTTAAATTAAAAGAACGGGTAAAAAATTACACCGAGCAACTGGAATCTCTTCTGCACGATGTTAATGTGACCAAAGATTACCTCGAAAAGATTGTCGAAAACTCACCTCAAGCCATCATTGCCTACGATGAACAAGGCGTTATTACCGCGTGGAATAGCGAGGCGGAAAAAATTACGGGTTATCCGTCTCAAGATGCGATCGGCCGCAATTTACGTGATATTTTTGTTATGGAAGAAGCCCTGATCAAACCCGATGCCGATACGTTGAGCTATAAGAATGTGGTTGCTCAGGTTGTAACCCGAACCGGAGACATTTGTTTTATCAGCCGCAATGCCAACGCTATTTTAAACGAAAACGGGCAAATCATCGGTGGAATTGAAAATTTTTATGATATTACCGAACAGATCAAAAACGATCAGTTGTTGCAGAAACGCTATTTACAACTGCAAACCATTAATGAAATCGGTAAAAAAATTGCTTCCTGTAACGACTTAAAAGAAATCAGCCAGTTTGTGAGCGACCGCCTTGTAAAAACTTTTTTCGAATCGTCCCAAATTACAATTTTTTATTACGATCCCGAAAAAGACGGTATGGTACTCACGGCCATGTCCGGTTTGAATATTGACCGGATTCGCACGCGCTATCCCGTCGGCACGGCTTATGATAAAAATCGGGGAATTATCGGCCATGTGTTCAACACGGGCAAAGAGATCATTGCAAATGATGTACACACGATTCCTTTTTATCAGCCTGGGGCTTTGGATGATACGCGCAGCGAGTTTGCCTTTCCCATTCGATTTAAGGATCAGGTGTTTGGCGTTCTGAATATTGAAAATATCGAAAATATTGAGCCGGACGAAGCCGATCGTTTTATGTTGGAGACCATTGCAGAATATTTAGGTATTGGCAAAGAGCGCATTGAATTGATGGGCCGAATTACCAAGCAGAATCATCAATTGGAATTACAGGCCGAAGAGCTGCGTAAAGCCCTGAACAAAGTTGAAAGTCAAAAGGAAATTATCGAAGAGCAAAACAAACGGTTAATTAACGATTTAAAAAAAGCCGCGGAATTTCAACGCAGTCTCCTTCCTGAATCGTTACCGGATTTCAAAGATCTGAAACTGGCCGGTTTGTATGTGCCCTCCAGCCAATTAGGCGGCGATTTTTACGATGTGATGGTCTTGGACGATCGCTATGTGGCCATCGTTTTGGCCGATGCCTCCGGACACGGGGTAGCGGCGGCCATGCTCTCGGCCATGTTTAAGATGACCTTGCAAAAATATGCCGACCAGGTATTGCAACCGGCGGAGGTTCTGCAAAAAATGAATCGGGATTTCAGCGGAATTTTGCAGATGGGAGAATTTTTTAGCGCATTTTTAGCCGTTTACGATCGGGAAGAAAATAAGCTGCGTTACAGTAATGCCGGCCATCCCAGGCCGGTATTGTTTCATTACGACAGCGGTGAAATCGAAGAGCTGGACACCAACGGTTTTTTGTTAGGCATTTTGAGCGACGGGATTGAATTCGAACAAAAAGAAAAACAGCTTAACGGTAAAACGCGCTTAATGATTTACACCGACGGAATTAACGAAGCCGTCAATGCGCAAGAAGAGCAATTCGGCGTTAAACGCATTCATTCTTTTATGAAAAATCATGCCGATCAACCTCCCGATAAATTCATTTTGAATATTCGCGAATCTTTGGCTAAATTTACCGGCGACGATAGTTTTGAAGATGACATTACCATTATTGTGGCAGATCGTTTATAAAAAGGTTCGGACATGATCAAGGAAGACAATCAGCAGTGGCAGGCTGTTATTGATCTGGTCTATCAAAACGGCCAGGGACATATCTTTCGGTTCTGGAATCAGTTAACTTCCGAAGAAAAACAGGAATTTATCGACCAGTTAGCCCGCATTGACTGGCAGCAAATGAATCAATTGATTCATAAAGCGCTCAATCCCGAAAAGAAAATCGAGCAGGAAATTCAACCCGTCGAGGTAATCACTTTACAAGATCGCCTTCAAAGAGATTCCGAAGTTCTGCCGTCGGGTGAACATGCTTTGCGCCAGGGGAAAGTCGGGGTTTGTCTGGTGGCCGGCGGGCAGGGATCGCGCCTTGGCTTTGACGGCCCGAAGGGTTGTTTTCCCATTACGCCGGTTAAAAATAAATCGCTTTTTCAGTTACATGCCGAAAAAATCAAAGCCATGTCACTTAAATATGACGTCACGCTTCCCTGGTACATTATGACCAGCCGAACCAACAATCGGGCAACGATTGAATTCTTTGAAAAAAACAATTATTTCGGTTTGGGCAAAGAGAATGTTTTCTTCTTTACTCAGGAAATGATTCCGGCGATTGACCGGCAGGGAAAATTTTTACTGGAAAGCAAGAACCGCATTTTCGAAAGCCCGAACGGGCATGGCGGTGTGCTCAAGGCGTTGTGGGAAAGCGGCGCTATTGACGATATGAAACGCCGCGGCATTGAATATCTGTTTTATTTTCAAGTCGATAATGTTCTGATTAAAATGTGCGATCCGGTGTTTATCGGCTACCATATTACGGAGCAGTCGCAAATGTCCAACAAGGTGGTGCGCAAAGTGCGGCCGGAAGATCGGGTGGGAGTGATCTGTAAAATCGGCGACAAAATCGGTGTGGTTGAATACAGCGATTTGGATGATGAACATGCTTACGCGCGCACCGAAGACGGTGAACTGAAATTTTGGGCCGGCTCCATTGCCATTCACGTGATTGATGTTTCATTTATTGAAAAAGAAAACAAGCACGGTTTTAAATTGCCTTTTCATATTGCGCAAAAAGCCATTCCTTTTGTAAATGAGCAAGGGGAAAAGGTAAAGCCGAATGATAAAAACGGCTTTAAATTTGAGACGTTTATTTTTGATGCGTTGTTGGATGCGGACAAAACCTGCACGATTGAAGTGGAACGACAGACGGAGTTCAGCGCGGTTAAGAATAAGGAGGGCTTCGAGAGTCCGCAAACCGCAAAAGAAGATTTACAGCGTAATTACGTGCGTTGGCTGAAAGAAGCCGGCATAACCGTACCCATGAAAGATGAAACGTTGCCGCTTTATCCCATTGAAATCAGTCCGCTTTTTGCTCTTGACGCGGAAGACGTGAAGCGAAAAAAAGAACGGATACCCGCCATAACCGGCCCGACGTACATCGAGTGATTTTCAATATGCACTTTAAGGGACAGCACTTCTCTTTTGGAATGCATCCATTGCTTACAGCTTATTGCATTGGTATTTCAAATATTTTGATTTAAATTAATGCCAACGATATTAAATAGAAAAATGATTAACGATTGATAAACGACAGGGGGAATTGTGGAAGAAAGATTAAGACAAAAATTACGCAATTTATATCGCGTTAACCGCGTACTTTGGTTTGCCATATTTTTCGGGATTTTAACCCTAATCGTCGTGGGCTATGTTTTACACACCACCGGAACCATCGTTCCGAACGCCCAAACCGCTCCTCACAATACACTCAGCACGGCTTTCCTGATTGTGGCGCTGATTTTATTGTACCTGGTTTTCCATATTAAGCGCACTTATTTAACGCCTAAAAAATTAATCTGGAGAGCGCGCCGTAAAAAAGTCGATCTTGCCGGGCCGGACGTTACGGATTTTGTGGCGGAATTTGGCGAAAAGGCCGATATTCTGGTAAAAACGCTGATGTTACTGCGCCGCTATTACATGGTCATTTGGTCTATTGCCAATTTAATTACTCTGCTGGGCTTTGTGGAATTCGTTGTTTCGGGTGAGTTCCGTGTGCTGGCCACTTACGGCGTTGTCAGTTTGTATTCGCTGGCGATTAACTTTCCATCTTTTAAATTAATCGAACGCTGCCACAACGTTTTGGAGCTTGAAGATTTGGACAAGGCATAATCAAAAAAGGCAGAGACATAAGCGTCTCTGCCTTTTCTTTAAAAAAGTCTCCTACCAACGCGATTCAATTCCGAATTTTCCTTTGACCTTATGATCTTCGGGAACCACCCAAATATTGTCTTTAATGTCTAATTTAACGTCATCCAAATAAACGGCGCGTCCGCTGCCGCCAGGGCGGAAATCGGTAACGATATCCACATGCTGCGCCGAACGGTTCAGTTTGCCGCGTTTGTACAATTCGTCGGCTAATTTACGGCCTTCTTCCGAGGCAGGATCTTTGACGTAGCATTCCGGGTAGCTGGCGCCGATGGCAATGTGCAGGGTGCCGCCTACTTTTTCCACAAACAACGGGTGCTTGAGTACTTCTTCTATGCCGTTATTCATGCCCAAAGCCACTTCGCCCAGGCGATGCGAACCTTCATCCGTTTCAATAATTTTTTGCAGGGTTTCGTGTCCGGTGTCGGCTTTGTAATCGATGATCTTTCCGTTTTCAAATTTCAGGTAGATGCCCTGAATGGTTTGCCCGACAAAAGAAACCGGCAAATCCACAAAAATTTCGCCGTTTACCGTATCGGCATTGGGACTGGTAAACACTTCGCCATCCGGGAAATTACGCTTACCGGTGCATTTGATGGCAAAACGCTGATCGATGTCCATGGTCAATTCCAATTCTTTGCCCGTGTGCGGATGCTCGGTAACAATGCGTATTTGTTTGCTTTGATCCATCAGACGATAAATGTCTTCTTCCACTTCATCCAACATACGCGGGTCAACCATGGATGCGTTAACGACCACTTCGGTGTAACGTTCCAGGGTCATGCCTTCCATGTCCGCAAATCCCTGGGTCGGGAACAGGGTTAAAACCCAGGGTTTGAGCAAACGTATTTCCTTGACCGGCTCATCGGCGCGCATAACGGCTTGTGAGGTGGCTTCGGGTAAATTCGCGAACAATTCGGGGTTTTCCGCACCCAATACTTCAATGTATTTGGTCATGGCTTTGTAACGGTCAATGTGCCATTGGGGTACCCGTTTAATCTGTTCTTCCGTGCCGTACCGGGCCATGGCCGCGCTCCAAACTTTACCGCGATCGTTATCCGGAGCGACCAAATTCATATCCGGAATGCCACCGGCTTTAATGATTTTTTCCTGCAATACTTCCAGCAGCGGCCAGGTAATATGTTCGCCTTTCAGCATAATTACATCATCTTTCTGTACGCCTCCAAGGGAATAATCAAGCAGGTAATCCGCCCATTTTTCCAATTTTTCTCGGGGAATATTTGGTTTCATGTTACTGTTCCTTTCAAATTACAATGAATAACCGATAGAAAAATATACGATTCTTACGCGATGCAATCAAAGGAAGTTTCCTGCTATTTGCTTTTAAATTCGAAAATTGAATAAATCAAAGAAATTTGATTCCGTTTTTAAATGATTATATTTTGTAAATCGAAGTCGGGTTATTGAGCTAAAAACCCGTGTTCCGTTTTTTATTAAAATGAGAGGTGTTGTTTTGGGTAAGAAAAAACGTAAAAAGGCGATTATTGAGCCGTTGTATAAAAATCAGGACGAACGCTCACTTAAAGTACAATCGCTGTCTGCTGCCAGTGCAATCGTAAAGCAAAAAGAATTTGATCGGGTTTACTTTCCGTTTGTGGAATTGTTGATGATTTTTGGAGCGACACTTCAGGAGATCAATCCACAAATGGTACAAGTTCCCATTGATGGGATACAGACATTGGAAGAGATGGATGCTTTAAATAAAGCTTTTTATGAAACGACCAAACGAATTTTAGAAATTGATTATGAATTGATTCCTTTTCTTATTGACACTTTATCCGAGTTGAGCAAACGATTGGCAAAATCCCGAGATAAACAACTTAAGAATGATACTGATGTTTTAATTGAGTTTTTGAACAAGGAGCATCGTATTGAAAAATTGGCCGAACTGCCCATATTTCGCGAATTGATCGTAAAACATTTTCACATTTTCGAATATTTTCATACCGAATTGGAAGTAAGCTTAGACCAAACCTTCGAGGAAATTATGGAAGAAGGACCGTCTGATTCGGACGTATTTGAAGCCATTATCGATAATTACGACAAACGCTATCCGGGCTTTTATGAAAAACTGTTTATGCCTGAAGAAGATGATTTTGATAGTTTAACAATAGATAATGTTGATATCTTCAATAATGGCTTATTCGCTATTTTCGAAAGCGAAATTATTTTAAATTTGTTTTCTAAAAAAGAAATGGAACAAGGGGCGAAATTGGCCGAAAATTTTTATAAGAAATTATCAGTCAAAGACAAAAAACTTGTGCAAAATATAAACGATAAATTCTCCAAGGATGAGGAGTTTGCCGAAGTGGTCGTTCGCTTTTTAAAAGAAAGGATAACGCCGAAACGCATGAATAGAATTATCCAAAAAGTCGAAAAGGCAGCGCAAAAACAGGAATACCAATCTTATGAAGATTTTTTTGATATGTTTATTTCGTATTTAAAATCGGAATGGCTGGAAGAAGTTATCGATTCAACTTTAAAAAATATATTTGCGGCCGAAGCAAGATTAGCCTTTGAGAATAGCACGAACAAAGCCACGTTGTTATATTGGTATATTTAAAGCACCTGTTGACTCTTGAATCACGAAAGGATGCCATGACTATTTGGAAGAACACTTTTACTCTTGAAGATTTGAATTCCATTGTCAAAAAAACGATGGTCGAACGTTTGGGAATGGAGTTTACGGAAATCGGTGATGGTTATCTGAAGGCGCGCATGCCGGTGGATGAGCGTACCAAACAACCTGCGGGACTTTTGCGCGGCGGGGCTAACGTTACTTTGGCCGCTTAAGGTTGGCTGTGGTCAAGAAAAGAAAATACTAACCAAAAATATTTGAAATTTGAAATAACAATATGATACCATTTAATTTATCCTTTCCTAATGGATTTGGGAAGGGGTTAGGGAATGGGTCAAAAAATAAAATAGCAACTAAATATGTTGGGGTTAAACTCTTAGATGTCGAGTCCAAGAATTTCATATACAGAGTTTTTAGGATTTAACGCTAACATAAATATCGGAGCTAATATTTTGCTTCTTATTTTGTCAGCCTCATTCTTTTGTTTACATTTAGATTTATTAGAGAGGCTGGGAGCCAAATAATCATTGTAAATAATAAGGGACTTTAGTTCTTTCTTAGAGTGAACTCATTAATTAAAGCCGGATTGTTGGAAAACCGGCTTAAGATTTGTTTTTATTAAAATGAGAGGTGTTGTTTTGGATAAGAAAAAACGTAAAAAGGCGATTATTGAGCCGTTGTATAAAAATCAGGACAAAGGCTTTTCCAAAGAGATAGCGCAATCTTTCGCTACTGCCGATGCAATCGTAGAACAACCGGAATTTGATCAGGTTTTCTTTCCAATTGCCGAAATGTTGTTGATTTTGGGGGCCGAAATAGCGCAGATCGACCCGAGTATGATACAAGAGCCTAAGGAAGGAATGCCGTCTTTTCAAGAAATGAACAACTTTGACAAAGCCATATCCGAGACAACAAAACGTATTTTGGAAATTGATAATGGATTGGTTCAGGATGTTTTTGTTACTTTGATGGAGTTGAGCAACCGATTGGCACAGTCCGGAGACAAGCAATTAAAGAATGAGACGGATGCCTTAATTGAGTTTTTGAGCAGGAAACGTCGTGTGGAAAAGTTGGCCGATTTGCCAATATTTCAGGCATTGGTTTTAAAACATATTCGTATTTTCGAAGAATTTAATTCGGAGTTGGAAGAAAGCTTAGGCCAAACTTTCGAGGAAATTATAGAAGAAGGCCCGGCCGACTCGGAATTATTTGAAGATATTATCGATGAATACGATGAACGCTATCCGGGATTTTATGAAAAGATGTTTATGCCCGATGATGAAGATGAAATCGAATACGATGAAGAAGAACTTACCGAGATCTTCAAAGACGGTATGGAAGCCATTTTAAATAATGAAATTGTTTTAAATCTGTTTACCAAAAAAGAAATGGAACAAGGGGCGAAATTGGCCGAAGATTTTTACAAAAAATTATCATCCAGGGACAAAGAACTTATACAAAACATGAGTAATAAGTTCTCAAAGGAGAGTGATTTTAGCAAAGCGGTCGTTGACTTTTTACAAGAAAAGATAACGCCGAAACGCCTACACAAAATAATCCTTAAAATCGAAAAGATAGCACAAAAATCGAAATATCCTTTTTATGATGATTTTTTTGAACTTTTTATTCCGTTTTTAAAATCGAAAAATCCGAAAGAAGCGGTTGATCCGATTTTGGAAGAAATCTTTGCGGCCGAAGCAAGATTAGCCTTTGAGAATAGTACGAGCATAGCAACCTTGTTATATTGGTATATTTAGAATCGCCTGTTGACTATTGAAATTACGAAAGGATGCCATGACTATTTGGAAGAACACTTTTACTCTTGAAGATTTGAATTCCATTGCCCAAAAAACGATGGTCGAACGTTTGGGAATAGAGTTTACGGAAATCGGCGATGATTATTTGAAGGCGCGCATGCCGGTGGATGAGCGTACCAAACAGCCTGCAGGACTTTTGCACGGCGGAGCTAACGCCGCATTGGCCGAAACGCTGGGCAGCATGGCCGGCAATATGTGCGTTGATTGTGAGAAGTTTCATGTGGTCGGCGTGGAAATTAATGCCAATCATTTGCGGCCGGTTGTCGCAGGTTTTGTGGAAGGCATCGCCCGACCGATTAAGCTCGGTTTAACCATGCAGGTTTGGGAAATAAAAATTTACGATGAACGTGAACGCTTGACTTGCATTAGCCGATTAACGCTGGCTGTGGTGAAAAAGAGAAAATCCTGAAGCAGGCTATTTTAAATAAAAGGCTTTGATTTTACGGAAGATGGATATTTAAAAAATCTACTTTATTTTGATCGGCGTGAAAACAAACAATCCCTGTTGGTATCTCATCTTTCGGAAAAGATAATTCATGCTCAACAACCGTTAAATCCTCTGTCGCTTTTTGAATCCATTTAAGGTAATAATCTTCCATTTAAAGAAGGATTCCCTCTTTCATTGCATGTTTAACAACACTACCCGTACGATTTAATGATCTTTGCAATTCATGCGAACTCTTTATTAAAATATCCAAATCTATATGCAACCGGGCAAAAGTACTACGAATATTTTTACTAAGTATCTTCTTTTGTGCAATAGTTAAATCTTGGTTCACAATCACTAAAATATCGTAATCACTGAAACGATTAAATCTCTTGGTAGCTCTGGAACCAAATAAATACATTCTGTCCAAATCGACATCGGAATCATGTAAAATTTTCTTTATGATTGATTTTATATTTTGAATTTCCATAGTGAGATACCAAATTTTTATTTTTATTAATTTAAATGAAATTACCCGCCAATGCTACTATTTATATTTTCATTTCGTATTTAAAAAAGAATTTAACTTAAAATATTTTTAACATTTTCCGGTAAATTAAAACGCAAATTTAAAGTCTGAAATCTAATCTTCTTCTTTCATCAATTCCAAAGCCTTTTCCTTAAGCCAAACCAAAGGGACTTTAATTCCTTGGGGTGCATCGGACGGCCAGGGAAGGATGCGTACCGGTATTTTGTATCCTGGCAAAAACTTGCGAAGCTCGTCTTTGAATTGCGGTTCCATTTTTACCTGCCACGATGTTACCTGCACAAAGGCCAACGGACGTTGTCCGAAACGTGTGTCCGGAACAGGCACAACCGTTGCTTTAATGACCTGCGGCATTCGCTCCAGTGCGCGTTCGATTTCTTCCGGAAAGATATTTTCTCCTCCGGAAATGAACATGCGGTCTTTGCGGCCCAAAACCACTAAACGCTTCTTTGCGTCCCAATGCCCCACATCGCCGGTGGCAAACCAACCGTCATCGGTTAACGGACGCGTTAATTTGTTGCCCTGCCAATAGCCCAAAAAAAGCGTTTTACCGCGCACTTGGATTTCTCCGCCCGCAGTGATGCGTACTTCCCGATGCAGTAAAATCCGGCCCGAAGTCAGCCATTCGTCAAAATCAGCATTCGGCGCCGTTGCCGTAATTTGCGAGCTCATCTCGGAGCTGCCGTAACTTAACACCAAAGGCCAATGCCGTTCATAAGCTTGGCGCAATAGATTCTGTGGAATGGCACTGCCGCCCGTTAAAATAGCTCTGGCATCGCGCAGAATGGCATCTACCCGTTGATTCTTTTCTTGCAAAAGATCATGAAGTTGGCTGGCCACAAGGGAAAGATGGGTTGGTTTAAAACGTTCGATATTTTGCGCCAAAGTCGACGAATCGTCCGGTAGAATGACGGCTGCACCAGCCATCATGGTTCGGAATAAAATGGCGATACCGGAAACATGGTACATCGGTAAGGAAAGCAGCCAGCGATCGCCACGTTGAACGGGGATGTTCTGAGCCGAGCCTTTGGCGCTGAAATAGTGATTGCCGTAAGCATGAACAACGGCCCTGGGCTGTCCCGTGCTGCCAGAAGTGAAAATAAGGTTAACCGCCTGTTGATCGTCAATGAAATCGGGCGTGAATTTCATTGATTTTTCAGGAACCGTCGGTGACAAATCGGGGACAGGCCGCCATTGAGGTAAGATTCTTTCTTTTGTCCCGAAAAAAGCTCTGGCCTTTAAAAGGTTTAATTGATCGTTTAGAGCGGCATCAGGGAGACGGTAATTCAAAGGAACAGCCACGCGGCGCAGGCGGATGGCGGCCCAAAAAAGGGCGATAGTTTGTATTGAAGGAATGGCTTCAAAAAGCAGACGCTCGTCCGTCGGGTCGGTTTCATTTATTACCCGCGCTAATTCGTCTGCGTAACGGGCCAGTTCGGCAAAAGTCAGGGTCTGCCCACGACTTACAATAGCCGGGTCATTGCTAAAACGTTGCGCGGCCCAAACGGGTAAAAAAGGCAATTTCATGGCGCGCTTACCTTTGACCAATCCACATCTTGCGGCCGAATCGGGTGGATTTGCAAGGCGCCGTTGCTGAATTCCAAAGGCGTCCCAAGCACATCGTCGGCCAAAGACCGGTAGGTATCCAATCCGTGGGCGGTTTGTGTTACTTCAAGTCGGACAATCCAATCCGCTAAAATTTGCAAGCCGACACCGGATGAAAAGGTATCGCTAATAACGATGGTTTTATTGTGTGTTTTGGCCGTTTGCGCCCATTGAACGGTGGGCAGCCAGCCGCCCAATATCGAAGGTTTTAACACAATTGCCTTTACGGCCGGTTGCGTCAAAAGCTGTTTGGCCTGTGCCTCGCGCAGCGTTTCGTCCAATGCAACGGTTATTCCGGTTTGCCGGAAAAATTGCGGAATGTCAGCCGGATTTTGCAGCGGTTCTTCAATGTATTCGATCCGCTCTGAGGGTAATGCCGCCAAACGAATCGCTTCTTTTAATGTCCGGGAGCGATTGGCATCCAGCCGCAGCGATACATTTTCGGGCAGTGTACGTAAAAGCGCCTTTAGCGCGGAAAGTTCTTTGCTTAAATTCTGTCGCCCGACTTTAATTTTTAACGACCGGAAGCCTTCGGCAACGGTTTCGGTTGCCTGCGTTGCCCACGTTTCCGCGTTGCCGCTCAATAGAGCATTTACATTCACCTTTGCCCTTCGATTTGTGAC
>JALWEA010000178.1 GCA_027039465.1 Calditrichia bacterium
GTATCATCCTTTGGGCCCTGTGGGTATTATTACCGCCTTTAATTTTCCGGTAGCTGTTTGGGCCTGGAATGCCATGATTGCTACGGTAGCCGGTGATGTCAATATCTGGAAACCTGCTTCCAAAGTTCCTTTGACAGCTATTGCCGTGCAAAATATTGTCAGCGAAATCGTTAAGGAAAATGATTTGCCGGAAGGACTGTTTAATCTGGTCATCGGTAAGGGTTCCGTAGTTGGCGAACGCATGCTGGAAGACAAACGCGTTCCTTTGATTTCATTAACCGGTTCCATTCAGGTGGGACGTCATGCGGCTACCAAAATTGCCGGACGCTTGGGACGTTACATTTTGGAATTGGGCGGCAACAATGCCATTATCTTAACCCCAAATGCCAATTTGGATTTGGCTATTCCGGCCATCGTATTCGGTGCGGTCGGAACGGCCGGTCAGCGTTGTACGACCACCCGTCGTCTGATTATTCACGAATCCATTTACGATCGGGTGAAGGAATCGTTGGTGAAAGCTTACAAGAGCATTCGCATTGGAGATCCGCTGGATGAGAAAAATCACATGGGTCCGTTGATTGATAAAGGTGCGGTGAATACGTATCTGAAGGCGCTTGAGCAGGTGAAAAAAGAGGGCGGAAAAGTCATTTATGGCGGCGAAGTGCTGGAAGGACCAGGATATGAAGCGGGAACTTATGTATTACCTACGTTGGTTGAGGCTGAAAACCATTATTCCATTGTGCAGGAAGAAACTTTCGCACCGATTCTTTATTTGATCAAATACAAGGGTGAAGTGGAAGATGCCATTGCCATTCACAATGATGTGGTTCAGGGCTTGTCTTCATCCATCTTCACCGATAATTTGATTGAAGCGGAAACATTCCTGTCGGCCTGGGGATCGGATTGCGGTATTGCCAATGTGAACATCGGTACATCGGGTGCTGAAATAGGTGGTGCATTCGGTGGCGAAAAAGACACGGGCGGCGGACGTGAATCCGGTTCGGATGCCTGGAAAGCGTACATGCGTCGGCAGACCAATACGATTAATTTTGGGAAGAAACTGCCGTTGGCACAAGGTATTAAATTCGAAATCTAAAAAAGAAAAAAATCGGATTATAAGAAACGAAAGGCTGCCTGCTGGCAGCCTTTCGGTGTTTTTGGGGGCATGTCCTCTGACTGATTGCTATCAGTCAGAGGACTGTTTGTTTTAGGACTGATAGCAATCAGTCCTAAAAATGATCTTGGTTGCCTGCAAATTTATTTTTAATTTTTGAAATAATTTACGATATTCCGATCTGTTATTTTTACAGATATTTGAATGAAATTACAAGGAGGATGTTAAATGGCTAAAGTTTTAAATCATGTGAAACCGGGCGTGTTAACGGGTAAGGATGTTCAAACGGTATTTCAGATTGCCAAAGAAGAAGGATTTGCTTTGCCTGCGGTTAATGTGGTGGGCACCAATTCCATTAATGCTGTTTTGGAAGCTGCGCGCGAAGTAAATTCGCCGGTGATTATTCAATTTTCCAACGGCGGTGCCGCTTTTTATGCGGGCAAGGGACTTTCCAATGAAAATCAGCAGGCTGCCATTAACGGAGCGGTTTCCGGCGCTAAGCACATTCATCAAATGGCTCAACTCTACGGCGTTCCGGTGATTGTGCACACCGATCATGCCGCCAAAAAATTGCTTCCGTGGGTGGAAGGTTTATTAAAAGTAAATGAAGAATATTTTGCCCAAACAGGAAAGCCGCTTTTCAGTTCACACATGCTCGATTTATCCGAAGAACCGTTGGAAGAAAACGTGTCCATTTCCGCTAAATTTCTGGAACGCATGGCTAAAATGGGCATGACCTTGGAGATCGAATTGGGCGTAACCGGCGGCGAAGAAGATGGTGTGGATAATACCAACGTGGACAGCAAGCGTCTGTACACGCAACCGGAAGAAGTGGCTTATGCGTACGAGCGGCTGATGGCAATCAGCCCGAATTTCACGATTGCCGCAGCATTTGGAAATGTGCACGGTGTGTACAAACCCGGGAACGTTGTCTTACGACCGATCATTTTGAAAAACTCACAAGATTACGTGCAAAAGAAATTCAATACCGGACCTAAACCGGTTAACTTTGTTTTTCATGGCGGATCGGGTTCCACTTTGGAAGAGATCCGCGAAGCGGTTTCTTTCGGCGTGGTCAAAATGAATATCGATACCGATACCCAATGGGCTTTCTGGAAAGGCGTAATGGATTACTACAAACAATACGAAGCCTATCTGCAAAGTCAAATCGGCAATCCTGAAGGTGATGACAAGCCCAACAAGAAATACTACGATCCTCGAAAATGGTTGCGTGCCGGTGAACAATCCATGGTGGAACGTTTGAAAAAAGCATTTGATGATTTGAATTGTATTGACAGAAATTAAATTTTAGAAAGGGGCGATTTTTAATCGTCCCTTTTTCTAAGCTACCTTCTGAGAAAAAATCTTAAACTGTTTTCCCGCATTGAAGCAATTAATTTTTTTAAACTCTAATATAAAAAATTATTCTATTTTATTAGTATGGTGCTAAAATAGAGTAATCCATTTTATAAGTACACTTATAAAATAGAATATTTTCTGTTAAAGAACTCTGCATAGAAGTAGCCTTCTATTTGTTTGCAATGTCAAAAATTTTTATCTTTATTTTTGGACGTTTAACCGTTATTATTAGTGCTTGAAAGCAGGAGCGCACCATGTCGGACATTATGCAACCCATCCCTTTTCGCTCGATGCTCTATTGGATCGTCAATGAGTTTTTGCAATCACAAACCATTTTTTCATATCCGAAACAAAAATTTTTCCACAAAGAAAATACCATCTCCGTAACTCTGTTCGGTGAAAAGTTGGAAACGCCTTTAGGGCCTGCTGCCGGGCCGCACACACAATTAGCGCAGAACATTGTCAGCGCCTATCTGGCCGGTGGCCGTTTCTTTGAATTGAAAACCGTGCAAAAACTGGATCGCTTGAATATTCCCAAGCCCTGCATTGATGCGCAGGATGAAGGTTACAACGTGGAATGGTCACAGGAATTGCGTTTGGAACAATCATTCGACGAATATTTGAAGGCCTGGTTTTTATTGCACTTTCTGAAAGAAGCGCTTGGCCTGTCATCGGCAAAGGAACGCGGCTTTATCTTTAATATGAGCGTAGGTTACGATTTAAAAGGCATTCAAAGCGAGCGCATGGATCGTTTTATTGAGCAATTGAAAGATGCGCGAAAAACCGAAACGTTTGAACGATACCGCAAAGAGTTGCTAACCTTTATTCAATCCGATGTCCTGGAAGACTGGTTAAAATTCATTCACGGCAGCAATGGAGCCAAGGTAAGGGAGCGGTTACTTGAAGTTACGAAAAATATTTCACCGCATTTAAGCCGTTCCGTAACGGTCTCCACCATGCACGGCTGCCCGCCGGATGAAATCGAAGCGATTGTAAAGTATTTATTAGATGAAAAGCATCTCCATACTTATGTTAAATTAAACCCGACGCTGCTCGGTTACGAACGCGTGCGAAATTTATTGAATGATTTAGGCTATGAGTACATGGAGTTGGATCAGGCCGCTTTCGAACATGATTTACAATATGCCGATGCCGTGCCCATGATTCAACGATTGCAGCAATTTGCCAGAGAAAAGGGCTTGCAATTTGGTGTCAAACTTTCCAACACTTTGGGTATGAAAAACGGATTGAAACGGTTGCCGGGTGACGAAATGTATATGTCCGGGCGGTCTCTGTTTCCGCTGACAATTAATCTGGCACTCCAATTGGCAGGAGATTTCGGCGGGGATTTATCCGTTTCCTATTCGGGTGGTGCTACCGTACACAATGTGACAGATATTTTGCAAACAGGAGTTTCTCCGGTGACCATGGTAACGGAACTGTTGAAGCCAGGCGGCTATGCACGATTGTGGCAAATGGTGCAACAGACGGAACAAATGCCCTGGGCGGAATGGCTTGCAAATGAAACCATTGATTTGAATCGTTTGCGAACATTGGCTGTTACGGCTTTAAGCGATCCGTATTACCGCAAGGACGCGCGGGAGATAGAATCGATTAAAATAAACAAACCTTTGCCGTTAAACGATTGTTACATTTCACCCTGCCGCGAAGCCTGTCCCATTCATCAGGATATTGCGGAATACATCCGTTTGGTGGAAGAAGGACGCTATTTGGATGCGTTTAAAGTTATCATCGAAACCAATCCTTTGCCGCATATTTTGGGCTACATTTGTGATCATCAATGCATGGATCATTGCACGCGTTGGGATTATGAGTCGCCGGTGTATATTCGCGAAATGAAACGCATTGCTGCCGAAAAAGCTTGGCATGATTTCATGGAAAATGAATTGGAAGAATTAAAGCCAGGCGTAAATAACGGCATCCGTGTCGCTGTGATCGGCGCCGGTCCTGCCGGACTTTCGGCCGCTTATTTTTTAGCCCGTGCCGGGTTTGATGTGACCGTTTTGGAAAAAGAAGCACAGGCCGGCGGGACGGTTCAAAACGTCATTCCGGATTTTCGCTTACCGCAGCATGCCATAGATCGCGATGTGGAATTGATTCGTCGTTTGGGTGTTGAGTTTCGCTTTAATGTTTCTTCCGATTTTTCATTGGATATTTTGCAGAAACAGGGTTTTAAATACATCTTTTTGGGCATTGGTGCGGGTAAGGCGCGTCAACTTTCTTTGGAAAAGGGTGGTGATAACGTCATCGATGCATTGGATTTCTTGCGTGCCTATCGACAGAAAAATCCGCCGAAATTGGGCAAACGAATTGCCGTCATTGGCGCAGGTAACTCAGCCATGGATGCCGCGCGAGCCGCATTACGGTTGGAAGGCACGGAAGCAGTAACCATCGTTTATCGACGGACTAAGGCCTTCATGCCGGCCGATCGGGAAGAATTTGAAGAAGCCATGGCGGAAGGCGTTGTTTTTAAAGAATTGCTTTTGCCGGTTGCTTTTGAGAACGGAAAACTGAAATGTCAAAAAATGCAACTGGCAGAGCACGATATTGACGGACGACGCGCGGTTCGTCCCATCGAAGGTGCTTTTGATGTTTTGGAAATCGATTCCGTAATATCCGCTATCGGTGAAGAAGTGGATGCTGCGTTTTTGGAAACCAACGGCATTCGTGTGCAAAATGGAAAAGTTTGGGTGAAAAATGCGGACAACGAAACCAGTGTACCCAATGTTTTCGTGGGCGGTGATGCCGTACGCGGTCCTTCAACCGTTGTGGAGTCTGTAGCGGACGGAAAAACGGCGGCTTTGGCCATTATACGACAGGAAGAGCGCCAATTGCCGAATTTCGTTCGGATCAATGCCTTCATCGATCAAGAAAAACATCTGAGTGACATTCGCCGGAAAAAAGGATTGATCTTGCCATTTCAACCGAAGGATTTCATGCAGGAAGCTTTTCGCTGTCTGGGCTGTAATTTGGTTTGCGATAAATGTGTGGAAGTATGTCCGAATAGAGCAAATGTCACAATTCCTGTGAAAGACAGTGCTTTTAAGGATGTGGCTCAAATTGTGCACATTGATGGTCTCTGCAACGAGTGTGGTAACTGCGCAACCTTTTGCCCCTATCAGGGTAAACCGTACAAAGATAAAATAACAGTTTTTTGGACGGAAGAAGATTTTGAGCAGAGCGACAATCAAGGATTTTTGTTGGTGCAGCAAGGAGATTTGCTGAAATTCAAAGTACGCTTTCAGGACAAGATCGGTTGGGTGCATTTGAATCGGGACGGAGCGGTAGCCCAAAGTGATTGGGATAAAAATGAAGAGTCGTTTCGGTTGTTTACCAAGGTCATGAAGGAAGTGATGCGAAATCATGACTATCTTTTACTCAACATACCGGTAGCCGAATAAAATCTGACTCCGGACACTTGATTCTCAGTAATTCTCCAAAGACATTGCCCAAATTTTCGATTCTACCGTTTTGGTGGATATTATCTTGGTTCCGGTAAGTCCCAAACTCCCGGTTCCGGCTATTCCTTCCTTACAAAAAATTCAGAAAAAATTATGTTTTTCATGCTAAAAATTTTCTTAATATTAACGCGGTTAATGGAAAGGCAGATATGCGCATTTTAGTAATCGAAGACGAGCAAAAAGTGGCTAGGGCTTTAAAAGAAGGTTTGACCCATGAAGGCTACCAAGTCGATTTGGCCTTTAGCGGAGAAGAAGGCTTTTATTTGCTCAGTACCACGCAATACGATTTACTGCTTTTGGATCTCATGCTGCCCGGGCGGGACGGTTTGGAAATTTTGAAATCGGTGCGTAAACAGGGTATGACCTTTCCCGTTTTGGTGCTTACCGCTCGTGACACGGTGGAAGATCGCGTCAAAGGACTGGATAGCGGCGCCGATGATTATTTGGTAAAGCCCTTCGCCTTTGCTGAACTCCTGGCGCGCATTCGTGTTCTTTTACGACGCGGCCGTTCGGAACAGAATTTACGCTTGTTATTGGCCGATTTGGAAATGGATTTGGTGACGCGCAAGGTTAAGCGGGGCGGCACGGAAATTCCTTTGACCGCCCGCGAATTCGATCTGTTGGAACTGCTGTTGCGTCATCAGGGACAGATTGTTTCCAGAGAAATGATAGCCAAAGAAGTTTGGCAGGAAGTTGATCGGGCAACCCCCATTGACAATCTGATTGATGTGCACATTGCGCGCCTGCGACGCAAAATAGACGATCCGTTTGCCAAGAAACTCATTCACACCATTCGCGGCGTTGGATTCGTATTTTCCGAGGAGGCGCCCTGATGGCCTTGCTTAAAAATGTGCGCGCCCGCCTGACTTTGTGGTACCTGCTGGTTTTTACCGCTATTTTGCTGATTTACGCCGGATTGGCCGTTTCGCTTTACTACTTTAATCTGCGGCAGGATTTGGATCAGGAATTGCAGGAGAACTACGAAATTCTGGAAAACCTGATCGAAATAACGCCCAATGATTCCGTATATTTTGATGAAGACGATGCCCCGTTTTTACGGGAAGAATGGTTCGAAATCTGGTCGGACAAGGGAAAGCTGTTGTTCTCTTCTTTGCCGGTCAGTTCAAAGCGCTTACCTGCACTGCATCCGGAACAGCTCAAAACGGGCGGTTTTAGATTTCATTCTTTAAATTTGCAAAACGATATTCATTTGCGCGTCATGGTTGGTAAGGTGAATATTGACGGCCATTGGCTGTTGGTGCGTCTTATTAAAAACGAACAGCCGTTATGGCGCGATTTGTATTCTTTTATTTTGATTTTACTTTTCGCTCTACCCTTTGCGCTGATCATCGCCGGATTGGGCGGCTATTTTTTAAGCCGTAAACTCTTACGTCCCGTGGATCACATGGCGGATTCGGCACGTAAAATCGGTGAGCAAAATCTGCATCAGCGTCTGCCGGTCGTCAATCCCGATGACGAGCTGGGCAATTTGGCCGTTACTTTTAACGAATTGTTGGATCGGTTGGAAAAAGCTTTTGCCCGTCTCAAACAGTTTACTTCCGATGCGGCTCATGAATTGCGCACACCGTTAACCGCCATTCGCAGCACGGGCGAAGTCAGCCTGCAGGAAAATCGCGATACCGATTACTATCGTAATGTCATCGGCAGCATTTTGGAAGAAAATCAGCGCCTGACTAGACTCATCGACAGTTTGTTATTTCTCTCCCGCGCCGATTCGGACAAGATTAAAGTACGCAAAGAACCGCTCCCTTTGTACCTGTTTTTGGAACAGACCGTTGAGTTTATTCATCCGCTGGCCGAAGAGAAAAATCAACGCATTGAATTGAAAGGGGTGCGCGGAATTAAAGCCCTGGCCGATCGTGACCTGCTGCGCGAAGCAGTGCTGAATATTTTGGACAATGCCATTAAATATTCGCCGGACGGAAGCGTTATTTCGGTAGAATTGGGACAACGTAACGACGAAGTGTTTATTGCCATTCACGATCAAGGGCCTGGCATTCCCCCTGAAGAAAGAGATAAAATCTTCCGCCGTTTTTATCGGGTGGACAAAGCGCGTTCCCGTAGCATGGGCGGCAGCGGTTTGGGGTTGGCGATTTCACTTTGGGCGGTACGGGCGCAGGGAGACCGCATTACCGTGACCAACGGGCAGAACGGCGGATCGGTCTTTACCATCATTTTAACGCAATAGCCGTTTAAAAGCCGAATTCGATATTTGAAAGGAAATCTTATGGAACATGAGGTCATTTCAAAAGGCTTGGAAATTTGGTCACTTCAAACATTGTTGGATGTTTCCATTCTGATGGGCCTGTTTGCATTAGGATTGATTTTAATCCGGCCTTACTACGAATCGCTTAAAAATCATTTGACCTTGCGCGTTTCCATTGAAATCTGGGATTTATTCACTGTGCTGTTAGCCGATGTCTTTTTGGTGCTAACTGTATTGATCGGCTTTTTGGTGCTTAATCCGGATATCATGGCCGATATTAAAATGGCCGTGCCGTTTATCCCGCTGGCGGTGCTATTGTTTGCCGTGGCCATGGTGTTACGCCTGCTTTACGATGCCCACCGCCCGAACGGTAGGCACTTCAAAAGCGCGTTGTGGTTGATGTTTGCCGCTAATCTGTTAAACATCATCGGGTTTTCATTAATAATGGAAGCGCCGGGCAGCGAATATTTGCAAGATCATCCGTCCGTTTTTTGGACATTCATCAAAACCCATTTTTGTTCCAACGCCCTTCCGTACGGATTGGAATTGGCGCAATGGACGTTTTACATCGTTTTTCCGCTGTTATTAATTGTTTTTATTTGGGGCTTTTTTAAAGCCATGCAAACTTTTACCGGTAGAAAAGCGTAAAACATGGATTGGTTTTGGAGATTAAAGGAAAATTACTGCACCGGTTGCGGCATTTGCTTCGATGTTTGTCCCGAAAGCGCCATTGAAATGACGCGCGAGATGGCTTTGCCCGAACCGGTTCCCAATGCCTGTACCGGTTGCATGACTTGTGTGGACGAATGCCCGTTTGATGCGATTGAAGTGACGGAGGGAGAGGACGTTGGTTATGAGTTGAATGGTTAAATGGGAAAATGGTTAATAGTTAATGGTGTAAGAGTTAAGGGAAAAATCGTTGTTCGTAAAAGACTGTCATTGCGAACGATACCGCTGGCGCGGTCTCTGCCCGACAACCGTATCTCGATACGTTCCGCTAAAGCGGAACTACTCGATAACCGGTTGCCTTTGAGCGCGTCCGGTTCCCGAGTGATTCTGCCGACACTCGTAGGGGCGAAGCATTTCCCTAACAAATAAAGAAATAATCGATGTTTTTGGTTGCACAACGTTAAATTTTTTAAGTCTGACGCGTTTTGACGGAAATGCTTCGCCCTTACTTCGAACATCACAAGATAACAGGCAGAATCGTATCGAGGGACGGACGCGCCATAATATGTCAATAGTAGGATTCCCGAGAATCGGGACCGGGAATGGGTTAAAAAATCACTAAAACACACGAACCGAAAGGAGTGTCAACATGAAAAAAGTCCTGTTTTTAACCTTAACTTTTGCTTTGTTTTTGACCGTAGCTCAGCTGAGCGCCAGGAATTTTAACACGTCAAAGGAAAAGACAATAACGTTCGATTTTGAGAAAGTGCCGGTTGGGCAAATTCCCGATGGCTGGAAAATCGAAGCCACCAATCCAAAAGGCAAATTGGCCGTTTGGAAGGTTATTGAAGACACGACTGCGCCCTCTGGTAAAAAAGTGCTTTCATTGGTAGATGCCAGCCATTCCTTCGGCAGCACGTACAATTTGTGCTGGACCAAAGATATTCCTTTCTTAAACGGTGAAATTACGGTCAAATTCAAAGCCAACACCGGGCGGGAAGACGAAGGCGGCGGCGTGATCTGGCGTGCCAAAGATCGCAACAACTATTACATCGCCCGATTCAATCCTTTGGAAGATAATTTTCGCATCTATTACGTCAAAAACGGCGTGCGACGTATGTTGGCCAGCGCCCGCATCGCTTTGAAAGCGCATCAGTGGCATTCCATGAAAATCACGGTTAACGGCACCAAATTCGAAGGCTACCTGAACGGCAAAAAATTGCTAAGCACGAGTTGCAAAGTGTTTAATGAAGCCGGTGGCGTGGGCTTGTGGACCAAAGCCGATGCAGCCACTTCGTTTGATGATTTTAAAGTGGTATTGCAGCCGTAGGAAGGTCTTTGTTGATTGGTTGACCGGTTGAATGGTTAAGTATGAAGGGCGTTAAGGGTTAAGAGTATAAGAGTTAAGGGGAATGTTGTCCGTTATTCGTGTATTCGTATATTCGTTAATCGTGCATTGTGGGGAATGAGAGTGTCATTGCGAACGATCCCGCGAGCAAGCGAGCGGGAGAGTGAAGCAATCTCATTCAAACCAGCACTGGACGAAAGAAATTATTTGTCTGGTTCCACTCACTTGGCATTCGTCCGCAATCTTGCATGCCGGTGGGCAAATAATTGCTTCAATTCGACAATTCATCAAATGCCCACTGCAAACGTGTCATCCCGAGAATCAGGACCGGGGATGGGTTAAAAAAATGCAGTAAGCCTAAAAGTCAAAAGGGCAAAGAAATGATACCAGAATAAAAATGTAAATCATATTTAGTTTCGATTAAACCGATTTAAGGAGAACTTCGATGAAACAACCATTGCGGCTTTCCATGCTTGTTGTTTTGCTGTTCGGCCTATTGTTTCTGATCGCAGCTTGCGGTAAAAAACAAACCAGGGCCAAAACGGTAACCGTTTACGTGTCGGAAGATCAGGTATTTTCCGAACCTATTTTAAAAGATTTTGAAAAACAAACCGGCATTAAAGTAAACGCAATTTACGATACCGAAGAAGCCAAAAGTACCGGCACCATGAATCGTTTGATTGCCGAAAAAGACAATCCCCAGGCCGATGTGTATTGGGCCAACGAACCGATTCGGGCCGAAGTGCTCAAACAAAAAGGCATTTCAGCGCCATACATTTCGCCCAATGCCAAAGACATTCCGGCCGTATTCAAAGATCCCGATGGTTACTGGACGGGATTCTCTGCTAGGGCGCGCGTTCTTATCGTTAACAATAAAGTCAAGGAAAAGCCGAAATCCATCTCGGCTTATCTCGATCCGCGTTGGAAAGGCAAATCGGTGATTGCCAATCCTTTATTCGGTACTACCACTTCGGAAATTGCCGCTCTGTTCACGCTTTGGGGTGACGAACAGGCCAAAGCATTCATGATGGGACTCAAAAAAAACAAGGTGGCCGTTTCCACTAGTAACGGAGAAAGTGCCGATTTCGTGGCCGCCGGTCAGTACGATTTCAGTCTGGTCGATAGTGATGACGGGGTGAATCGCATGCGGCAGGGCAAACCGGTAAGTATCGTGTATCCGGATCAGGGACCGAACGGCATCGGTTGTTTTATTGTGCCCAATGCTGTGGTTTTGATCAAAGGTGCGCCTCATCCGCAGTTGGCCAAAAAGGTGATCGATTTTCTTCTCTCACCGCAAACCGAAAGCAAGCTGGCCTTTGCAGACTGTGCGCAAATTCCCTTACATCCGGGTGTGAAAATGCCCGAAGAATTGAAATCGATCGATCAGATTAAAGTAATGCAGGTGAATTACGCCAAGGTTGCCAAAAAGATGATTGAGATTCAACCGTTCTTAAAATCCTGGATGGGCTTGTAATGCAAAAACGCGTCGTGCTGTGGTTCGTTGTCGGATTGTTGACTGTTATCGGGCTGTTGCCGGTGCTGTCCATGATTTTCAAAAGCGTTTTGGAAAACGGGCATTTCGGCCTGGACGCTTATCGCGGCGTATTGGTTTCAGCACGCCAATGGACGTTAATGGAACACAGCCTCACCCTTTCAGCCTTAGTTACGGCGCTAACCGTACTCATCGGAGTTCCGTTGGGAATCTTACTAGGCAAGACGGATTTCCCTTTGAAAAAAGTTTTTGTTTTTTTGTTTGTGATTCCATTACTCGTCCCGCCGTATATCACGGCGGTCTCCTGGTTCGATTTGGTCGGTCGGGAAGGCCTTTTGGCTCCGTTGTTGGGGCAGGGTTTTACGCAAATAATCGGATATTATTTGTTTGGCCTTCCCGGCTGTACCTTTGTTCTTTTTTCAACCTTTTTGCCCATTCCCATGATTTTGACCATGGTCTTTTTACGTACGGTCAATCCGGAATTGGAAGAAGCGGGACGACTGATGTCCGGTTGGAAAAAGGTTTTAAGCGGCATTACGCTTCCGTTGATTTTGCCCGGAATTCTGCTCGCGGCTTTGCTGGTTTTTCTGCTAACTTTTGGTGAATTCGGCGTACCCAACTTTTTGCGTTATGATGTGTTTCCTGTAGAAAGTTTTACCCAGTTTTCCGCCTTTTACAATTTCCGGGCAGCCACGGCGGCGGCCATGCCTTTGGCCGTTATCACCTTTTTGGCTCTATTGATCGAAGACCTGTTTTTGCGCGAGCGCACCTATCAATTGCGTCCGGCGCCGGACGGGCGCCAGCCGATGCTCATCCGTTTGGCCAAACAACGCCTTTGGTTGATAGCCGTTGTAGGTTTCTTGGTTTTGCTGATTGTCATTGTACCCATGACGGCTTTATTGATTAAATCATCCAATTGGGCTACTTACGTACAAGCGTTAAACCAGGCCGGTGAAAGTTTGCGACGCAGCATTGTTTACGCGGCTTTCGGCGCCACGCTGCTCACCGTTTTGGGCTTTTTCACAGGATACCTCATTCAAACCAAAGCGCTTAAAATTTGGCGTAGCGTTGATTCGTTAACCGTTTTTTTGTTTGCCCTGCCAGGAACGGTCATCGGCATCGGCCTAATTAGTTTGTGGAATACGCCGTGGACGAATTTTATTTACGCCACACCGGTGATCATTCTGCTTGGTTATTTGGCCAAATACACCGCGCTCACCAGTCGCATTTCCGTGACACAGTTGGCGCAAATCCCGCCTTCCATGGAAGAAGCGGCCCGAATGGCAGGCGCCGGTTGGTTGCGCCGTCTGACCTTTATTGTGCTTCCCTTGGCCAAACGGGGGCTGCTAGCCGCCTGGATTGTGGGCTACATTTTTTCTCTGCGCGATACGGCCATTACCATGATGGTTTATCCTGCCGGTCACGACACCCTGCCGGTGCGCATTTTTACACTGATGGCCAACGGCTCACAGGAATTGATTGCCGCTTTGTGTGTGATTTTGATTTTGGCGACTTTAATCCCGGCTGGTTTGTTTTTGTTGCTTCCGAATTTCAAACGGCGGGAGGTGGCAGCTTGAGTATTATTGCTTTGGAGTCGGTTTCCAAATTTTATGACGGAGAGATCGCACTGGATTCCTGTTCGCTAGAAATTAAAGAAAACGAACGCATGGTGATTTTGGGCCCGTCCGGTTGCGGCAAAACGACTATTCTCAGGCTGATCGCCGGTTTTCTGGCTCAGGATGTGGGGCGTATTTTGCTGAATGGCATTGAGGTCTCAAAAAACAATAAAATTTTGGTACCGCCGGAAAAAAGGGATATCGGCATGGTCTTTCAGGATTTGGCACTTTGGCCGCATTTAAGCGTTTACGGAAATATTGCTTTTGGCTTAAAGGTGCGGGGCGTTCCCAAACACGAGCGCAACCTTCGTGTTCGGGAAATCCTTGAACTGGTTGGTTTGCCGGGTTATGAGCGGCGCAAACCGTCGGAACTTTCCGGCGGGCAGCAGCAAAGGGTGGCTTTGGCGCGCGCTTTGGTTTTAGAGCCAAAGGTATTGCTGATGGACGAGCCGCTTTCCAATTTGGATTTGGAACTCAATCTGCGCCTGCGTAAGGAAGTGGTGCGCTTGCAGGAAAAGTTGGGGTTCACCCTGCTTTATGTAACACACGACCGAGAAGAAGG
>JALWEA010000179.1 GCA_027039465.1 Calditrichia bacterium
AGCGTTTCCGCAATATGTACAAATTTCGCGAAAGCCTGAAACGGGCCGAAGATCTGAATGAGTCGCAGCTTTACAAGATTTTTGAAATTGCCGAGGTCGATAGTTTTTACATCGATTCCACTTTGGCCGAAACCGAATTGGATCCCAATGAATTTACCCGCGGCCAAATCGAGGCGGTCAAAAAATTACACGGCAGAATTTTTACGCACAAATGGCAACTGGACGATGCTTTAGCCGCTTTAAGTCCGGAATGGCGCTTAAGACCGAACAACATCCGTAATAAATTCTACAATAAAAATATTTTAAAGAAACGTAATATTCTTTATTTGGTATTTAAAAAGAACTCTGAACAACGAGGAGGAAGTTAACATGAAGCGTATTTTTTTCTTAACCCTAATTTTAACGATTTTGATGGCCCTGCCGGAATTTTCCGCGGCGCAGCGCATGCAAAAAGATAAAGACGTTGTGCCCGGCTACTCGGAATGGAATCACGGAATTTACTTCTGGAAATCCAAAGACGGCGCTTTTTGGGGACGTTTCGATACGCGTGTTTTTATTAACGGCGCTTATTTTTTCGAAAACAAAAATAAGATGAGTAACGGCACCCATTTGCGCAAGGGACGTTTGGCGTTGAAAGTAAATTTATGGACAGACTGGTACACGGAATGGGATATCGACATGGCCGAAGGTGTTGTGGAAGCCAAGGATATGTTTTTGGAATACCACGGTTTTGAGAATGCCTACATTAAGTTCGGGCATTTTAAAGTACCGTTCGGTTTGAATATTTTGACCAGCTCCCGTTACATTCCCTTTCCCGAACGTGCCTACAACGCTTTGGCTTTTAAGTTGGGACGGCGTTTGGGCATTGAATACGGACGCTGGGGCGATACATGGAATTTGCGAACGGATGTTTACGGTCAAACGTTTGATACCAAGAAAAACAAACGAAAAGACGAAACAGGCGGCGGTTTTGCCGCACGATTTGCCACGGCTCCCGTGCAAACCAAGACAACCATTCTTCACGCCGGCATCTCGGGTGTGTGGACCAAACCCGACGATCAAACCAATGTGGTTAGCTTTGACAGCGAACCGGAAACCAAAATCGGCGATACGGAAATTCTGGACACCGATTACATTCGTAATGTAAAATACACCACCCGCCTGGGATTGGAAGGCGCCGCCGTTTATCGGAACTTCCATTTGCAGGGTGAATTCAACTTGGTGAATGTAAAACGCATGACCGGATTTAAGGATGCCACCTTTTCCGCCGGTTACGTTTACCTGCTTTGGGATATTACCGGCGAAAGACGCACTTGGGATAAGAAACAAGGTGAATTCCATCAGCTATTACCCAAAGACAACAAAAAAGGCGCCTGGGAATTGGGTTTGCGTTTTAGCAATTTGAATTTATCCGATACCAAAGCCGGAATTTTGGGCGGACGCGCCAATAATTACACGCTGGGCGTAAACTGGTATCCCAATCCGAATATGGTTTTTCAAGTGAATTACACTTATGTTATGACTTCACCGAATGCCACTGGAAACGGATTCGTCGGTAATGATCGATTCAGTTACTTGCAATTTTTAACCAAGTTCTTTTTTTAATAAGGGGGAATTATGAGAATGCTTAAAACGGTAGCCATCGGTACGCTACTCATATTATTCACATTAGCCGGGTGTAAACTCGAAGACACGGTTTCATCCAATGGGAACAATCAGCATCAAAGTCAGTACAAGCTGTTTATCAACGAATTCATGGCCAGCAACGATGCCTGCTGTGCCGATGAATACGGCGAATATGACGATTGGATCGAAATTTACAATGCCGGGGACGATACCGTTAATTTGGCCGGATTTTACCTTTCGGACGATAAAAGCGCTCCGAAAAAGTCGCAGCTTCCGACCAATGCCAACATTAAAATCGCACCCAAAGGATTTATTGTATTGTGGGCAGACGGTCAGCCGGAACAGGGCGCCTTGCATTTGGGATTCAAACTTTCCAGCGGCGGTGAAGATATTGTGCTCACCGAACCGGACGGATTTGCCACGGTAGATGAACATACCTACGGCCCGCAGGAAACGGATATTTCCATGGGTCGCGTTCCGGACGGCGGATCGGAATGGAAAAAGTTTACCACACCGACTCCCGGCGCTTCCAATACGGGCGTTCAACCGGCCGTGCCGCCGCAAATTTCAAGCATTAAGGTTTCACCGGATACCATTCAGGCCGGGCAAACGGTAACCGTCAGCGCGGTTGTTACCGACGATGACGGCGATTTGGCACGGGTTGAATTGACCTACGGGCCCAAGGATTCCATCAATACCACCGTTACCATGACCGCAACCAACGACTCCGTATTTTCATCTCAAATCGGTCCGTTTAATGACGGTACGCGTATTTTCTTTTTTATTACGGCCAAAGATGCCAAAGATCATACCACCGCTTCCGATACGCTTTCCTTTGAAGTTGGCTACATTGCGCCGGTTCTGTTTATTAATGAATTCCTGGCCAGCAACGATTCCTGCTGCGCCGATAATTACGGCGATTATGATGACTGGATTGAAATTTACAATCCAGGATCGGAGCCCGTCAACATCGGCGGCATGTACATTTCCGATGATAAAACGGATTTAACGGCATGGCAAATTCCGAACACGGCTCCGGATTCGACCACCATTCCCGCCGGCGGATTTTTGGTGCTTTGGGCCGACAAGCAACCGGATCAGGGTGTGCTGCATGTGAATATTAAGCTTTCAAGTAAAGGCGAAGACATTGTCCTGACCGCTCCCAACGGCACAACCGTGATCGATTCGTTAACCTTTGGCAAGCAGACAACCGACGTTTCCATGGGACGCCTGCCGGACGGGAGCGATCATTGGGAATTCTTCGACAATCCGACTCCGGGAGCGCCGAATCATAAATGAGGAAAATTTCGATTAAGCGGAAGGCCAGGCTCCTTCTTGTGGCGCTTGGCTTGCTTGCAATAAGCTGCTCTTTGAATGAGCCGACCGAAAATGCGCGGTCGGTTCATTCTTTAAAATTAATCGAAAGCTATGCTTTGGATGCCAGCGAGCCTTCGGGATTGGCTTTGGCGCCGGACGGAAATTCGCTTTGGACCGTAAGCGACAATACGAACCAGGTCTTTCAACTCAGCCTTACCGGAAGGATTTTGCAAACCCTGTCTTACAAGGGGCGGGATTTGGAAGGCATTGCCATTGACACGCTGACGCACACGTTTTGGGTGGCCGAAGAACATTCCAGAGAACTGGTCGAGCTTGATTCCACCGGTTCGGAATTGCAGCGGCATCGCATACTTGAAGGCAATGACAACAGCGGCTTGGAAGGTATTTGCATCGATGCGGCCCATCACTTTTTTACGATTAAAGAAAAAAGGCCAGGGTTGTTTATTGCCCTGAATGCCGATTTTAGCGTCAAAAGCAAAATGGAAATCGCCTTTGCCAAAGATTTTTCCGGACTGTGCGCCGATACCCTATTGAATCGCTTTTGGATTTTAAGTGATCAGGATGAAAGTTTGTTTTATTGGGACTTAAAACAGGGCGTGCTGGCTCAATACAAGCTTGAAATTCCCAGCCCGGAAGGTATTGCCATTGATTTTTCCAAAGGCATTTTTTACGTGGTCAGCGATTCCGAGTCCAAGCTTTATGTTTTTATGAAAGTTGAATAGTTAAATTGTTGAATGGTTAAATGGGGAAAATCGTTATTCGTATATCCGTTATTCGTTATTCGGATGTAGGTTGAATGGTTGATTGGTTAAATGGTGAATGGTTCAAAGGGAAAAATCGTTATTTGTTAAGGTATGTCATTGCGAACGATCCCGCGAGCCTGCGAGTGAGAGAGTGAAGCAATCCCCTCAAAAGCAGCAAAGGATGGAAGCAATTCTTCGTTCCGCCTTAGCTTGGTAATCGGCCATAATCTTGCATACTAATGGGCGTACAATCACTTCAATTCACGAATACCCTCAGCTATCGTGGCATCCTTCCAAACAAGAAACAACAATAGCACTCCATTGAACCGTTGTTTTGCCCTTACCGTAGATAGCTTTCTAACAAACTTAATTTTTTCCATGCCCTTCCGATACTTTAAACTATCAGAATAATAAACTTCAATACCAACTTTAAATTGTCAGTTCCGAACCAAATTTCTTTCGGCAAAATGGTCGAAAATATTCGACAAGAATGACTGTTTTCCAATTTAAATATGGGAATTCTTGGTCTAAATCAAGCTGGCATGGTAATTGAATTTATTTTTACAATCACTCATTTGAATTTCGAATATTTTACGTGATAAAATCTTTTTTATCAGATTTATAGAAATTAGGTTTTACCGATTAAAACGGAGGCGTAAAATGAAAAAGTTACTATTTGGTCTGATTTTGATTCTGGTC
>JALWEA010000180.1 GCA_027039465.1 Calditrichia bacterium
GTCATTTGGTGGTGACCAATCCGGACATGCTGCATCAGGGCATTTTGCCGCATCACACCTTGTGGATTAAATTGTTCGAAAATTTAAAATTTGTGGTTCTGGATGAAATTCACGCTTACCGCGGTGTGTTCGGCAGCCATTTGGCCAATTTGATTCGCCGCCTGAAACGCATTTGTAAATTTTACGGGAGTCAGCCGCAGTTTATTTGTTCCAGCGCCACCATTGCCAATCCCAAAGAATTGGCCGAAGCCCTGATCGAAGAACCGGTGGAACTCGTCGACAAAAACGGTGCGCCGCGCGGGGAAAAGCATTTTTTGTTTTACAATCCGCCGGTCGTTAATCGTGAATTGGGTTTGCGGCGCGGGGTGGTGAATGAAGTACGTAGCGTTGTGCGGCGTTTGTTACCCACCGGAGCACAAATGATCGTTTTTGCCCGCAGCCGTTTGCGTGTGGAAATTCTGTTGACCTACTTACGCGAGGTGGCCAAACAGATGAAAATTGATCCGCAACGGGTGCGCGGCTATCGGGGCGGTTATTTGCCTAAGGAACGGCGCGCCATTGAAAAAGGCTTAAAGAACGGCGAAATTCAGGTGGTGGTCAGTACCAATGCTTTGGAATTGGGCATCGATATCGGCCAGTTGGACATCAGCATTTTGGCCGGTTACCCTGGGTCGGTGGCCAGCACATGGCAGCAAGCAGGTCGGGCCGGACGACGCAAAGGAACGTCGCTGACCATTCTGGTTGCTTCCAGTTCGCCGTTGGATCAGTACATTATTGAGCATCCGGAATATTTTGTGGAAAAGAATCCGGAAACGGCGCAAATCGATCCCGATAATCTGCAAATTTTGATGAGCCATTTAAAATGTGCGGCTTTTGAATTGCCGTTTGAAGAAGGCGAAGAATTTGCCAAGGGCATTACGCAGGATTTGCTGGAATTTTTGGTCGAAGAAAATATTTTGCGCAAAACGGACGGCAAGTACTTTTGGATGCGGGAAATTTATCCGGCCGACGAAATCAGTTTGCGCAATGCCAGTCCGGAAAATGTGGTTATCATTAACACCAGCAACCACAATCAGGTTTTGGGCGAAGTGGATTTATTTTCCGCACCGGAACTGGTGCACAAAGATGCCATTTACATTCACGAAGGCGTGCAGTACCATGTGGATGAGCTGGATTGGGACGAGAAAAAGGCGTATGTGCATCAGGTGAAGGTCAATCATTACACGGACGCCATTACCAAAACCAACATTAAGGTGCTTGACATTCTGAAAGAAGAAAATGCGGGCAGCTACCGGAAGGTGTTCGGGGAATTGGCGGTAAGCCGGGTGACGACCGGGTACAAGAAAATCCGTTTCAACACGCACGAAAACATCGGAATGGGGCGTGTGCATTTGCCCGAGATGGAAATGCAAACCACGGCTTTGTGGTGGGAATTTCCGGATGAAATTTTTGCCGATCCCTATTTTCAGGAATCGGTAATCGGAGAAGGCCTGAAGGGGCTGAGCTACACGTTGAAAAACCTGATTCCGCTGTACATCATGTGCGACGTGACCGATATTTCGGTCGTGCCCATGGTGCGGGCGCCATTCAGCCACAAACCGACCATTTACGTTTACGACAAATATCAGGGCGGCATCGGGTTGAGCAAGAAGGTGTTCGAGATTGACAGGGAAGTGCTCAAAGGGGTTCGGGATCATATCAAACAATGTCCTTGTGCGCACGGATGTCCCAGTTGCACCGGCCCGCCGCTGGAAGATTCTCTGTTCGGTAAAGAAAGCGCATTGAAAATCTTGGATTTGTTGCAATTAGATTGACACAATGGATTTAAAAGAAAAACTGCAATATTACAAACAATCGGGGCAAGGAAGGGCGGAGCGGGAAAAAACGCCCGAGCATTCAGAAGTGCCGACTTCCGTTAAGGCCCTGATCGAACATTTTAATGCAGAACTTTTGGCCGCGCCGCACTCGCCGGTCATTAAAATTAAAAACACGTTTTCCTGTGAGAATTACCGGAACCCGATTTCTCTCAAACGGCTCAGCAAGGGGCAGATAAATGAGCCCGTCGATCTGAACGACTGTCTGTTTTTTGATCTGGAAACTACCGGCCTCAGCGGCGGCACGGGAACCTATCCGTTTTTGCTGGGCTTCGGATTTTTTGAAGAGACGCGCTTCCGCATCGTGCAATATTTTCTTCCGGATTTCGGGCGCGAGTATTTTGTTTTCAAAGAATTGCAACCTTTGCTGGAACGACGCCACACATTGGTTTCGTACAACGGCAAAAGCTACGATTTACCTTTGCTTAAAACCAGGGCCATCATGAATCGCCTGGAAATCGATTTTGACCGCATGAATCATTTGGACTTGCTGCACATTGCGCGTCGGGTTTGGAAAGACAGTCAGGATCGGTGCGATTTGAACAGTGTGGAAGAGCTGCAACTGGGCTTAAGCCGTCCGTCGGATATTCCCGGCTGGCAAATTCCGCAGGCTTATTTAAATTTTTTGAGCACCGGCGTCATTCACGAAATGATCGCGGCCATTGAGCACAATGTGCAGGATATTTATTCCCTGGCCAAACTATTACTGCGGTTATCGGAGGTGGAGCAGCGGCCGGAGACTTTAAACGATTCGGCAGCGTTATTGCGCCTGGCGTATTTGGCCTACGATATTGATGACTACGACTATTTTGAAACGATCGAAAATGCGTTGGCCAAAACCGCGGAACATTCGTCGGCCGCTATTAAATTCCTAAAAAGCAAATTTTTAAAACGGCGTAAAGACTGGCAAAATGCCGCGCGATTGTGGCAAAAATTGAGTGAAACGCGCGCCTATCGCTTTTACGCTTTGGAAGAGTTGGCCAAATATGCGGAACATTACAAAAAGGATTACAAACAGGCTCTGCAATATTGCGAAAAAGCGCTGGCTTTGATTGCGCTCAGCGAAGAATTGAATCCTTATTCGGTCGATTTACAGCTAAAAAACGCTTTTAATAAACGCAAAGAACGGATTCGGCGTAAAATATCTTGACATTATTCCATTACATCCAGTATATTTTAATCTTAGGAGTATTTTATTTTGGGAGGAAGTATGCGTTATTCAAGTTTAGGGGAAATGTTTTTTGAGAAGCGTCAGTCCATGCCGGACAAGGTGAGCCATAAGTTTAAAAAAGACGGCCAATGGCATGAATTGACCTTTAAGGAAACCGTCGATTGGGCTGAGAACATCAGCGCGGGACTTGCGTCTTTGGGCGTTAAGAAGGGCGATCGTGTCGCGTTGATATCGGCGAACAGGGTCGAATGGGCTGTTACGGATTTTGCCACTATGGCCCTGGGGGCCTTGCTTGTTCCGATTTATCCCTCTTTGCTGAGCGAGCAGGTTGCTTACATTCTGAATGATTCGGAAGCCAAAGTGGTGATTGCCGCCGACATCATCCAAATGGAAAAAGTGGATGAAATCAAGGATCAATTGAAGTTTGCCAGGAATTTTTACGTTTTTGATCCGCCGGAAGTTATGCACGCACCGTGGAAAACCTTTGCCGATTTGGCCGAACAGGGCAAAGCTTTTCTGAAGGAGCACCCGAATTATGTTCAGGATGAAATCAAGAAAGTTAAGCCGGAGGACTGGGCTACCATCATTTACACTTCGGGAACCACCGGTGAACCCAAAGGCGCCATCTTAACCCACGGCAATTTTCTGAGCAATGTGGAAGGCTCCATCAGCGTGCTCGATATTTACCCTGAAGATGTTTTCCTTTCTTTCTTACCGTTAAGCCATGTTTTGGAACGCATGGCCGGCCATTTTATCAGCATGTATCTGGGCGCTACCGTGGCTTATGCCGAAAGCATCGATACGGTGGCCGAAAACATGGGTGAAATCCGCCCGACGATCATGATTTCCGTCCCGAGGCTCTACGAAAAAATTTACGCCCGTGTGCTGGAAAGCGTTGAAATGGGGCCATCGAGCAAGCGTAAAATCTTCTACTGGGCGATGCGTGTCGGTAAGGATTACGTCAATCGTATTATGAATAAAAAATCGATTCCTTTTACTTTAAACGCCAAGTACAAACTTGCCAATAAGCTTGTTTTCAGCAAACTTAAGGAACGCGTCGGCGGACGCATTCGCTTTTTTGTCAGCGGCGGCGCGCCTTTGTCTGCCGAAATCGCGGAATTTTTTACGGCTGCCGGTTTGATTATTTTGGAAGGTTACGGTTTGACGGAAACTTCGCCCGTGATTACGGTGAACCTGCTGGATAATTTTAAATTCGGCACGGTCGGTCTGCCTTTGCCCAACGTGGAAGTAAAAATTGCCGATGACGGCGAGATTTTAACCCGCGGCCCGCACGTAATGGTGGGCTATTACAAGAAAGAAGCCGATACCAAAGAGGCCATTGACGAAGAAGGCT
>JALWEA010000181.1 GCA_027039465.1 Calditrichia bacterium
GTCGTGGGATTGGTGTTAACGCCTTCCGTCTTCACGTAAAAACTGACATTGTAAAGTTTGTTGGCACCGTCCGTTGTATTGGCGTGATTCCAATAAAGGTTCGCATTGTTCACGCTCTTCCAACCGACCACATCACCTGTTGCAGCGGATTTGGTGATTTTAAAAGAATGATCACTCGGCAAGGCATCGTTCCACGGATTGTGAGCTGCCGTGTCGCTGGCCCAGATGGCATACGTTCCGTCGTTGTCATTCACACGATTCCAAAAAGCAGGATCCATGGTTTCCAGATCGGGATTGGCAATAATATTATCACCCACATCCAATTCTTCGACCGTAAAATCATCCCACCAAACTTTACCTGTCGGAAAAGAAGTAAATCTTGCACGAACACTGACACCTGCCGCTTCATCCGGAGCTTTGGCAATGGCTACGTAATGTACCCATTCGCTATTTTCATGACCTTTTCTTTGATCGATGTACATGAATTGGTCGCCGCCGACTAAATCCCAGTTGGTTTCGATAGGTGCTTTATGGAAGAAAAAGCACAAACCGATGCGATTATTATCGCGATCGGGAATAACATTGGTCGGGTACCACATGGTGTCCGTGTTGATCCCCTCGGTTTTTACCCAAACGCCGATCTTATACCATTTGCCTGCCTGAGCCGGGACAGGTGCGCTGTAGAATACCATTTCATCGTCTTCGTTATCGTCTTCTTCCAAAAGAGCGCTGTAATCACCGCTATGGGCAACGCCCTTAACCACATTGGCATAACCGATTTTGTCGGAGCTTGTCCAGTTCATCCAGCCGACCGGGGTTTCGGCATCGCCGTTAAATACGCCCATGACCCAGCCTTCGGCCGTGTTGCACATGATGTTATCGAACCAAACCGTACCCGTCGCATCTTTTCCCATCAGCAATTCAATGTAAACCTCATCCGGCTGTCCGCTTACAAAAATGGCATCTTCCATCTTGCTCCAGGGCTTACTCGCCACGCTTTGATCAACGGCCACAACCTTCTCGGCAATTAAACTGCCACCGCTGTAAAAGGAATAGCGCACATAAATCTTTTGATCGTCGGTCGTGGGATTGGTGTTAACGCCTTCCGTCTTCACATAAAAACTGACATTGTAAAGTTTGTTGGCACCGTCCGTTGTATTGGCGTGATTCCAATAAAGGTTCGCGTTATTCACGCTCTTCCAACCGACCACATCACTGGTGGCAGACGATTTGCTGATCTTAAACGAGTATTCACTCGGCAAAGCGTCATTCCACGGATTGTGAGCTGCCGTGTCACTGGCCCAAATAGCGTAAGTTCCGTTTGCATCATTAACCCGGTTCCAAAAAGCGGGCTCTCTGGTTTCAAGATCGCCATTGACCAGCAGGTTAGTTCCTGCCAGAATCATTCCCGGCAATACTAACAATACAAATAAAAACAGGTAATTAAAGCGCTTCATAAGCACCCTCCTTTTTTAGTTAAGGTTTCTGCAATTTATTTACCCTGCCCGAAAACGCTCAAAGGGCAAAAATTTTGGCAACGTCATTATTCTTGCCCGTCCTACTCCGGCAAAAATCAAAAATCCTATTTTGGGAAACAAGGCGTCTTTGATACTCTTATCACAAGTACAGGCAGAAGACAAATCAATGCAGTCTAAGTTCAAAGACAATAATTTTTACAGAAAGACGGAAAAATCTCGGTTCCGCAATAATATTTCACGATTCGGCAAAAGCAGCCGTAGACTTCCGAACAATCAATTCCACGGGAACAATGATTTTTTTATTTTTCTTTAAATTTTGCTCTATCATTTCCCGAACAAGCTTAATCGCTTCGATGCCCATATCGTATTTGGGCACGGAAACAGTGGTTAAAGGAGGATCTTGGAAAGCATCACTTTCAATATCGTCAAAACCGACAACACTGATCTGTTCCGGTATCTTGAATCCTTGTTTTTTCAAACATTCCATGGCACCAATGGCCATGGCATCGTTACAAGCAAAAAGAGCGCTAAATTTTACACCCTTGTTTAGCAGCGTGCAGACGGCATGATATCCGCTTTCTTTTCCGGTTTTCTTCTCATCAATAATTTCCAGCTCGGGATTCGGTGAAATTCCATGCTGCTGCAATGCGCTGTGGTAGCCCAAATAGCGCTCCCTAATGCTCGGATGCGCCATATCTCCGGCCAAAAACGCAATATCGCGATGGCCCAATTGAATCAAATGCTCGGTTGCCAACATGCCTCCGCGAATATTGTCCATCAGAATGGCCGAATGTTCGCCCTCAGCAGGATAGAAATCCACAAAAACGGTTGGTAGATGGTAACGGGCTACCTTTTCCAGAAAGGCATCGGGTACCTTCCCCGCAATAATTAACCCGTCTACATTTTTTTGCGTAATAAAACGCGGCAAAAAATCACTTTCGCTAAAATCGGTAGGGATGGTAGCCAAAAGAACAAAATGGTTGGAATCCCGAGCCCCGAATTCCGTTCCCAAAAATATGCGCGTGTAAAAAGGCTCGGTACGCAAAAAGTGATCTTCCGTTAAGACAAATCCGATGTTTCCCGTTTGACGCATAACAAGGCCGCGCGCCAACATGGATGGCTGATAATCCAATTCTTCGACCGCTTTTAAAACGCGCTTACGCGTTTCGGATGAGATTCGAGGATTACCGTGCAAAACAAGGGAAACCGTTGCGATGGAAACGCCGGATTTTTTAGCGACATCTTTGATGGTTACTTTCATGAAAAATCCAAGTTAAACGTTTTAACAACGCTGAAATATAATTTAAGGAGTACTTGATGTCAAATTTTTTTAATAATTTTTTTCGAGCGACAAAAAATACATTGATATTTCAACGTATTACGTAAATCCAACATCATAAACGACTTATGATTTTAAAGTCGGAGTTTCTCACTGTCCGCAATTATTTGCAATTTCCGGTTAATCGTTTTAACACTTAAGCGATACCATTGAAATGTGCCTTCTGAACTCTTCCGCTGTTTCTTTGTTAAATTATTTGCACGTTTGAATTTGGTTTTTAATTATTGTAATATTGGTTTTGCACGAAAAACAAAGGACTTGCAATGGAATCGAATTTGGGACTTTTTACCGATAAATACGAACTCACCATGGCGCAGGCTTATTTTAAAGGCGGGCGTTCGCAAAGTAAAGCAGTGTTTGACTATTTTTTTCGCAACCTTCCTTTTCAAAACGGATTTTTAGTCTTTGCAGGCCTGCAAGATTTTCTCCTACTTTTACAGGATTTTACTTTCAATGAGCAAGCCATCGACTTTTTACATCACGATCATTTTGATCCCGACTTTCTGGAGTACTTGAAATCTTTTCGATTTAAAGGTACCATCCACGCCATGCGCGAGGGCGAAATTGTCTTCCCTTACGAACCGCTTCTGCGGGTAGAAGGAACACTGATCGAGACACAAATCATTGAAACATTGCTATTGAATATTCTCAATTTCGAATCGCTCATCGCCACCAAAGCAGCCCGGGTGCGGTTGGCGGCAGGTAACCGTGCCGTCAGCGATTTCGGCTTGCGTCGCGCACACGGAATGGGTGGCATTCACGCCAGTCGCGCGGCCATCATCGGCGGCTGCGATTCAACTTCCAACGTACTTACAGCCTTCCGCTACGGATTAAATCCCGTCGGCACCATTGCCCACTCGTTCATCCAAAGTTTTCCGGACGAAATAAGCGCTTTTCGTGAATATGCACGCTTTAATCCGGATACCTGCTTTTTACTGGTCGATACTTATGACACATTGAACAGTGGCATTCCCAATGCCATAACGGTAGCAAAGGAATTAGAACGCGACGGCCACCGTTTGGTCGGCATTCGCATCGATAGCGGCGATTTGGCCTATCTTTCCAAAAAAGCGCGCCGGATGTTGGATGAAGCCGGATTGCATTATGTGAAAATCTCCGTATCCAACCAATTGGACGAACGGGTCATCAAAAGTTTGATCGAGCAAGGGGCGCCCATCGATCTTTTTGGCGTGGGCACGCGCCTGATTACCGGCCAACCGGATTCGGCTTTGGACGGGGTTTACAAACTTTCCGTGGCCGACGGCCAACCGCGCATGAAAATTTCCGACAGCCTGAGCAAAACAACCCTACCGGGCTTAAAAAAGGTATTTCGCTATTCGAACGGAGACGGTGGTTTTTTGGCCGATGCCATTGTTTTGGACGATGAAAGGGAAATCGAGTACATCTACCATCCTTTTGAGAAAGAAAAACATTTCAGGGTAGCCGATTTAAAAAAAGAATCTTTGTTTGAAAAAGTCGTTGATCGGGGCGAACTGATTATGCAACTTCGTTCCGTCCCTGAAATTGCCGCCTTCGTTCGCGAGCGTTTGAATTTGTTGCCGCCGGAGCACAAACGTTTCGAATACCCTCATATTTACAAAGTGGGGGTTAGTAAGAAATTGCGTCTGCTACGCGACGAAATAGTACGAAACCATTTAGGGGAGGATGCGGAAGAATGAAAGCCTTGCTTTTGGTAGATATTCAAAACGACTTCATTCCCGGAGGCGCCTTGCCGGTTCCGGACGGCGACGCCATTATTCCGGTTGTTAATGACCTGATGCCCTATTTTGATTTGGTTGTTGCTACGCAGGATTGGCATCCCAAAAATCATGGCAGCTTTGCATCCAATCATCCCGGCAAAAAAGTGTACGATGTAATCGAGCTAAACGGATTGCAACAAATACTCTGGCCGGATCACTGTGTGCAGGGCAGCAAAGGCGCTGATTTTGCGCCAGGTTTGAATACGAATTCCGTTGAAGCTATTTTCCGCAAAGGCACGGATCCGGGCATCGATAGTTACAGCGGTTTTTTTGACAATGGCCGCAAAAAAAGTACGGCTTTAGCCGATTATCTGCGCGGACGCCAAATCGATGAGGTTTATGTCGTCGGGTTGGCCGGTGAGTTTTGCGTCAATTTTACGATTTTGGATGCCGTGGATCAGGGCTTTAAAACGTATCTGATCGAAGACGGAACGCGCCCTCTAAATAAAGACGACTTTGAAAAAGCCAAAGCCGACATGAAGGCTAAGGGCGTCGGAATCATTATGAGTAACGAAATTATTAAAAACGGTTAGCAACCCTCTCAATCCAAGTTAAAAAAACAGGAGAGAGGACTATGAAACAGGTTAAATTCGGAAGCAAATTGATTGAATTGGTTCAGGGCAATATTGTCAAACAACCGGACATTACGGCCATTGTTAATGCGGCCAATGCCTTTTTAGCGCCGGGCGGCGGTGTTGCCGGAGCTATCCATCGGGCGGCGGGCCCGGGACTTTACGAAGAGTGCAAACCTCTGGCGCCGATCCGAACCGGTGAATGTGTGATTACCGGAGGGCATGCCCTGCCCAACCGTTATGTTATTCATTGCTTGGGGCCTGTGTACGGACAGGATAAACCCGAGGCGGAATTGTTGGCCAATTGCTATCGGAATGCTTTAAAATTAGCCGAAGAAAACGAAATCGAGTCCATTGCCTTTCCCGCTATTTCGGCCGGTATTTTCGGTTATCCTTTGGAAGACGCCACACGCGTAGCGTTACAAACGGTTCTGCAGACGATCCCGAATTTGCAACACGTTCGACGCGTTCGTTTTGTTTTATTCGATGGAAACGCGTATCGGGTTTACGAACGTATTTTGGATGAACTCACCAAAGATCAGGTGAGCTGAACTTTGCCGGATTAAAACCGAATTGTCATCTTAATCCGAATATTATTTTGATTAATTTAGGAGAAAATCATGGTGCGCAGCATGCGTTTTTATTTTGTGATTTTATTAAGTTTAATGCTTACCGCTACGGTTTTCGGTCAGCAACATACCCGCAAATTGGTGCCTTTGAAAATCAAATATCCAAAACCGCAATTTATCGATTTCACCCACCATTGGGATATTCCCAATTTAAGCGATCCGTTTAAAAGCAAAACACCGACCATTTTGGTTCCCATCGGCACGAAAAACGTTGCTTTGGGCAAGCCGGTTTCTGCCAGCGACGAACGGTTGGCCATTGGTGAGCTTTCCATGTTAACGGACGGCGACAAAGAGGGCAGCGACGGACATTATCTGGAATTGAATGAACATACGCAATGGATACAAGTCGATCTCGGTGCGGAATACAAAATTTACGCCATTGCACTTTGGCATTATCACAAGCATCCGTGCGTTTATTTTGACGTTGTTATCCAGACTTCAAACGATAAAAACTTTGACCGAGGCGTAAAAACCTTATTTAACAACGATGATGACAACAGCTCTTTCCTAGGCTACGGCAAAGACAAAAATTACGTGGAAACGTACAAAGGTAAATTGATCGATGCCCATGGCGTTAAAGCGCGTTACGTGCGCTGCTATTCCAACGGCAATAATCAAAACGATCTGAATCATTACATCGAGCTGGAAGTTTACGGCATTCCGGTGCGTTAAGGTCAGTCCGAGTTTTGGTGCGGATTGTGGTTAGGAACCGGGAATTGGGTATTAGGAACTTGGAACTGGTAACTGGGAACTGGTCTTGGCGTTATTCGTGTATGCGTTATTCGGGGACCATTATTTGTGCAATGAGTGGCCTATCCGTCCCTCAATACAATTCCGCCTGCGATTAGGAACTGGGAATTGGGAATTAGTCTTGGCGTTATTCGTGTATTCGTATAATCGTTATTCGAAAAGTGCGGTTTGTGCAATTCTTGGCGCAACCGGTTGTCGAGTAGAGACTGCGTCAGCGGGATCGTATAGAGAGACGGTTGTCGCTTCAGTTCCCAGTTCCCAGTTCCGAGTTCCAAAATAACGCTTAACGAATATACGAATAACGAATAACGGATACACGCTTAACCCTTAACCATTCTCACATTCGCCTGCCCTTAATACACCCGCCTTCCTTCTTTAAACGAATCGTGCGTAATCTTGGCCACCAGTCCGGCCAAAAACAACAAACCGATTAAATTGGGCAAGGCCATCAACGCATTGGCCGTATCCCCCACATTCCAGACAATATCCAGGTATTGCCCTTGTAAATTCGCGCCTAAGAACAACAAAGCAACATAAATCAGACGGTAAGGTTTTTTGACTTTCACACCGGCAATGTATTCCAGACATTGCTCTCCGTAATAAGCCCAACCAATCAATGTGGTGTAACCAAACAAAAAGGAAGCAATGGCAATAATGGCTCCGCCAAGTCCGTAAGGAATAACCGTGTTAAACGCTGCCGCGGTTAAGGCCGTACTGGAAAGTCCGCCGGCATGTAAATCGTAACCGACTTTGGCGGCGTATTCCACCACCTGATGCGGTAAATTTTGTATTGCTGCCTGACCCGCCCCCAAATTCAATCCCACTGCGGGCGTTAAAAGCCACATGCCGCTCAAAACGATGGTCAGGGTGGTCATGGTATTAACAACGATGGTATCGATAAACGTTCCTGTCATGGCAATGAGGCCGTTTTTGGCCGGGTCGCTGGACTTGGAAGCGCTTTGAGCAATGGCGGCCGAGCCCAGGCCGGATTCATTGGAAAGCACGCCGCGGCTGACGCCTAAGCTTAACGCTTTTTGTACGGAAGTTCCGATTAAAGCCCCGCCAATAGCGCGTGGTGTAAAAGCAGAGGCAAAAATGATTTCGAAGGCTTCTAACAAATGCGAGATATTCACTAAAATAACAGCCAAAGCTCCGAGAAAATAAAATGCGATCATGCTGGGTACTAATTTTTCGGCCACGGCACCAATACGTTTAATACCGCCTAAAATGACCATACCCACCAGTAAGGTCAAAACCGTGCCGCTTAACAAAGGCGAAATACCGAATTGCGTTTTAAAGGCCAGCGCCATGGAATTGGACTGAGCCATATTCCCGGTGCCGAAAAGGGCTGCAAAGGCGCCGCAAATGGCAAAGGCCGCAGCCAAATACTTACTGAACTTCCCTTTTTTCAATCCGTAACGAATGTAATACATTGGGCCGCCGGCCATGGTACCGTCCTCGGCTACTTTGCGAAATTTAACGCCTAAAAATCCTTCGGCATATTTGGTAGCCATTCCGAAAAAACCGGAAATCCACATCCACACCGGAGCGCCCGGCCCTCCGGTGGCAATGGCTGTAGCCACTCCGGCAATATTACCGTTACCCACGGTGGCTGCGAGGGCAGTCATTAACGCGGCAAAAGGTGAGATGTCGCCTTCATCTTCGGCGGTGTGGTCTTTGCCGCGCGCTCCTAAAAAGATGAGGCGCAGGGCATTACCGAGGCGTCGGATCTGAATGGTTTTCGTAGCAACCGTTAAGACAATTCCGGTAAGCACCAGCAAGGCGACCATCCAGTTGCCCCACATAAAATTGCGAACCTGAAAAGTAAGTGTCAGAAATTTGTCCATGAAGTGCATAGGTTAGATTCCCCCCATTTAAAAGAAATCGTCGAAGATCAAACATAAACATTTGCAGGAAATGATGCAATCGTGGTTGGCCGCAGCACTTTCGGATTGATAGCTATCAATCCGAAACGGCTACCGAAAAATGGAAATTAAATCGTTTAATACGGCAAAGCCGGTCTCCCGGCCGCCTGCCCCAGGCCCGGTAATTGTTACGGCGCCCAAACAATCGGTGTAAACGGTCACCGCATTCATGGCCCCTTTAACCGCCGCTAAAGGATGGCTATCCTTTAGCTTCTCCGGCCGAACCGAAACATGCAGTATTTCCCCGTCTTTTTGCGCCCTGGCGATCAATTTCCACACTTTGTTTTCTTCTTTGGCTGTTTGAATATCCGCCCTGCGTAACGTGCTAATCCCTTTTCGTTCCACCTGCTCCAACCCGACTTCCGTTCCGAATACGGCTCGGGCCAAAATCATTGCTTTGGCCACGGCATCCCAGCCTTCCACATCCGCGGTCGGGTCTGCTTCCAAATAGCCCAATTCTTTTGCTTCGGCCACAGCATCATCGTATTCCAATCCTTCTTCCATGCGCGTCAAAATGTAGTTGGTCGATCCGTTAACAATGCCCTGGATTTCAAGAATCTCCGCTCCGGCCAAATGCATTTGAATCAAATTAATCAGCGGCGTTCCCGAAAGTACCGTTCCTTCGTATTTCAGAACAGCATCGTTTTCTTTAGCCAAAGCTTCCAATTCCTTGAGATGCAAGGCGATCGGCCCTTTGTTAGCCGTAATCACCGAACGCCCTTTTTGCAAAGCCGAACGAATATGCTCCGTTGCCGGTTGAGGATTCTTTAAATCGGTTATCGTTAATTCCGTTAACACATCAAAATCCAACCGTTTGATTAAATCCGGTGCAGACATTTGACTTACCGAATAACCGCTTTGCTCAAAACCATTACCCTCCCTGACCGATTTCAGAACCCGATCAAGCCGCAGCCCGTTCGGATCGACGATGGCTCCCCGATGTCCGGTGACAATTCCAACGACCCGAACATCAAGGCCAAAAGCCGAGCTTAAAAATGTTCTCTTTTGCAAAAGCAATTCGGCAAATCCCTGCCCCACGTGGCCGAAACCGGCCATTAGAATTTTTACGCGCATTTTTATCCATCCGTAAAATGATTGATTTCCAGATTAAAATATCAAAAATTTGATATTCATTCAAATTTCTGAAAAAATAAAAATTCACCGGTTCAGTTTAGCCTTCACTTATCTTCGGGATTCTTATCAATGGGTCGTAAATTCAATCTTAAATAAATTTAAAATCCCGGCAAACTAAATATTCCAGGTATTCCCGTCCTGATTGCTTCAACAAGGATTGGATTCTTTTAAAAATGCCAAATATGTTTTGCTTGTCAATCATATCCGACACTTTTCAATTTGTTGGTTATAATAGACAAATAAAGAAAGCGGATTACAAGCGTATTTCCTGAAACATCATTAACAAAATAACGGTTATAACGTAAAATAATATTTCCAAGCAGCCGTAGTATATTCTTGTAAATAGCAAGAATATCAATTATATTTAAAAATAAAAAAGGACGAAAAATGAGCGTCAAAGAAATAAATAAAAAGATAAAACAAGTCCCACCGCACTTAGTTCCTGAAATAATGGATTACATTGACTTCTTGATAAATAAATATGGCAAATCTCCCAAAAAGAAAAAGCCTTTTAAATTTAATTGGCAGGGTGGGCTGTCTGAAATATCAAAAAAATATACTTCCGTCGAGTTACAACATAAAGCAATGGATTTTCGTTAATGTATTTGGCAGACACCAATATATTTTAGAAATTTTATTAGATCAGGAAAAAAGTTCGGGATGTAAAGAATTTTTAGAGAATAATTATGATAAAATATTTATATCCGATTTTTCCTTACATTCTATTGGGGTTATCCTTTTCAGATATAAAAAGAAAGAACTATTCGAAGAATTTATTAAAGATATTCTGTCAGAGATAAAGATATTAAATTTACCTTCAAAAGCATACGAATTTTTTACAACGACTGCAGACCTTCCCAATCTTGATTTTGATGATCTTTATCAATATAGTGTCGCTAAATATTTTGAATTGGAAATAGCCACTATGGATTCGGATTTTAAGAAAGTAACAGACATTAGAATAAAATTTATTTAAGACGGTGTAACCAATCCATTAATTTGCCACCCGCCTGCCTCGGACACGGTGCAAGGCAGGGAATCAGCCACTGAGAAGATTGTCTCAAAATGCAAGTTTCTAAAGCGTGACAAACCCGGTTAGCTCAATCTTTCTCCGGACATTCTGCTTTGCTGATTGGATTGGATTCAAATAACGGAAGAGAAAAATATCGTACGTTAAGAAAACATTCGACTATTTCCGCTTTTTTCATTCGAAATTTAAGCATACTCCGGGACTAAATTCTTTTGAGAAACAACAGAACCTTACTATATCTAAGAATTCTGGCACCAAATTTGTAGTAAAACAAATAACCCGAACATTGGAAACTTTGCCTAAAATTTGGCATTGGTAAAAATATGGTGTTAAATTGAGCCATAGATTTTAAGGAGGGAATAAAATGTTTAAGCGTTTTCTAATCATTGCTTTGGTGGCTTTTGCCATTATCTTCCAATCCTGCAGCCGAAATATGAATCCCTTAGAGTCAACGGAAACGCTCAACCAAATTACGCTTTCTCCGACCGAAGTTCAGGCCGTGCAAGCCACAAACAATTTCAGCTTTACATTGTTTAAAAACATCGTCCGGCAAAAACCCGATTCCAATGTCTTTATTTCTCCGTTCAGCGTTTCCATGGCCCTGAGCATGGCTCTCAACGGCGCAAACGGTCAAACCTTCGACGCCATGCGCGCCACGCTTGGTTTTGATGGCTTATCTCAGGACTCTATCAACCAAATTTTCGCTGATCTTTATCGGCAACTCCAACATCTGGATAGCAAGGTTATCTTTACCATTGCCAATTCAATTTGGTACGATCGGCGCTTTAACCCGTCCCAAAATTTTATCGATGTGACCAAACGCTATTTTCATGCAGAGGTTAACCCGCTCGATTTTGCCGATCCTTCCGCTGTTGCCACCATTAATCATTGGGTTGATGTAAATACCAATGGCAAAATCAAACAAATTTTGAATCGTATTTCAAGGGACGAGGTAATGTTTATTTTAAACGCGCTTTACTTCAAAGGAACCTGGCAATATGCATTCGACAAAAAGGCAACCAAAGACGGCTGGTTCTTCCCGACCCCGGACAACCGCATAACCTGCAAAATGATGCAAGGGACTCTCAAATTTTTTGCGTGGTCAAACGATCAATTGGTAACGGTACAATTACCTTACGGTAAGGGACTGTATCGCATGGCCGTCATCATGCCGCAAGACCTGCAACAGTTTACCGATTCGTTTGACAACGAACAATGGCAAAACTTTCTTGTCAACGCGCAGCCCCAAGAAACCGTCATTAAAATGCCCAAATTTCGTTTCTCGTTTGGAATACGTCTTAATGATATCCTGAAAGCCATGGGCATGGGCATTGCGTTTAATGCGGCGCAGGCCGATTTTTCACGTCTGGCGCCCAATGACAAACTTTTCATCACCCGGGTCGATCACAAGGCCTTTGTGGATGTCAACGAAAGCGGTACCGAAGCGGCAGCCGTAACCAATGTGGGATTCGGAAGAACTTCCGTACCGATGGCGATTACCATTGATCATCCGTTTATTTTTGTGATTTATGAAAAAACCAGCGGCACAATCTTGTTCATGGGCCTTGTTCGTAATCCGGTGATTAAATAAAAGTTTTTTATTTTTTTAGGTGGAATCCAAAACATCTCCGGTGAAAATGCGCGGTTGATAAAACGTTAAAGCGTGATTCACACATCATCCGGTAATGGCCCTAAATATTTCAAATGAGAAACGCAACCCTGCTTACAATCGCTGGCGCCAAAACCAGGTACAACGATATCACCCTCGGTTTGTTGATTAACCGTGCATTCGTCTTCGTCAAAACGACGGACTTCAACAATTTGCACAAACCGTTTGGTCGTCAGATAATCAATGTGCCAGCGTTTGGTTTTACGTTTTTTGAGATGGCGGGCAATGCGCGCTTCCATGTTTCGTTTGGCGCTACCGGTGTAGACATAGACGCCCGCTTTAAAATGATGCCTGCCCAAGGCGCCAACGTCAACATCCAAATCTTTTCTAATCAGTAAAAATAATTGGTAGGATTGAAACCGCATCATTACCTATTGCCCGGTTAAAGCACGAATAATGGTTTCGTGTTGAGGAAATTGATTTATTAATTCGTCACGATTTGCCAGTTCAAAATCATCAAAATCAAAACCCGGCGCTACGGTACAACCCATCAGGGCAAATCCCGTAGGCTCCGTAACACGCGCGCCAAACCAACAACCGTGCGGAATGACGATTTGAAACTGCTGTCCTTCGGTTACTTGTGCACCCAATGTTTTCCGTTCAAGATGTCCGTCCTCATGCAGCATGGTGATTTCCACCGGATCGCCCAAATAAAAATGCCAAATTTCATCGGACTTCAGGCGGTGCAAGGCGGAAAAACGATTACCCGTCAGCAGAAAATAGATGGATGTTGCAAAGGAACGATCGCCCGTGTAACGCAAGGGCAATGCTTCTTGCGCAACGGATTCTTCACTGCGATAGACTTCCCGATAAAATCCGCCTTCCGGATGCGGTTGCAATTCCAGGCGTTCAATTAAATCTTTCGCGGTTAATCGGGTGTTTTCCAAAAGCGTACCTTCCCTTAATTCCAACTTTTATGGATGTATTGTTTCCAAATGACCATAAAAGGTCAAAATAAAGAATTTGAAAATTTGCCACGAACCCGTTGGGCTTTACTATTGACTTATGGTGGCGCGTCCGTCCCTCGCTGCGCTCACCCCTATTATTGACTTATGGTGGTCTGTCATTCTGAGTTCCGCTTCAGCGGAACGAAGAATCCCTAACATTATTCATGGCCGTAGCCGCTTTGGAAGGGATTGCTTCACTCTCCTGCTCGCAGGCTCGCAGGATCGTTCGCAATGACAGCCCTTGCGATTAACGAATATACGAATAACGAATACACGCTTAACGAGCTCCCATTCAACAATTCAACTAATAAACGCCCTTCATCCCGCGCAATAACAGATTTTTTAATCCTTTTTCGGCTTCTCTCCCAAAATCTCCTTCACATCATCCGCATCGATATTTTCTTTTTCTAACAGGCGTTGTGCCATCTGATCGAGCTTATCTCTCTTTTCGGTAAGTAAGGCAAGTACATCTTTGTAACATTCATCGATAATTTCCACCACTTCTTCGTCAATCATCTCATCAATTTTTTGAGAATGCGG